>JAEXKM010000355.1 GCA_023445705.1 Pseudomonadota bacterium | reverse complement strand
GTGGAAGGCAGCGCCAAGTACGAGGCTTTCCGCACCCGGCGCCGCTCCTACGTGATGACCTGCGCCCTGAAACCGGCCCTGGCCGCCAAGGCCGTGGCCTAGTAGGCCCGGCCGATCAGGATCTCTTCGACGCCCGGCGCGCCGGTGAACACGCAGGGCCCGAAGCTCGGCGGCTGGTCGGCCGGCGCATTGCGCAGGGTCAGCTTCAAGGCCTTCAGCTTCTCGACCACCTTTTCCAGCTCATCGCCGGTCGGCCGCGACCAGGATGCGCGGACCCAGCCCTTGAAGGCCGCGGTCTCTTCGTCCTCGTCGGACACCTGGCCGAAGTACTCGGCGACCTCGTCGAAGGTCTTCAGGTCGCTGCGGATGTTCGCGGTCAGACGGGCCTTGGCCTCGTCGTAGAGCGCCTGCTGGATCTCGGCCAGCAGCGCGGGCGCCTGGGCCACGAATTCGTCGCGCGACAGCGCCTGGCTGCGGACCTTGTCGCCGTCGCGAAGCTGGTCGCGGCGCATGAAGCTCACCTGCCCGCCCGCCGCATCGCGCGGGCCAAGCTCGATGATGATCGGCGCGCCGCGGCGCACCCAGTTCCAGCGCTTGTCGGCCGACTTCTGGTCACGGGTGTCCAGCAGCGCCCGGATCGGTTCGCCCAGGGCGAACTGGCCATGCAGGTCCTTCACCAGCGCCTCGGCGAAGGCCAGGACCTGCGCGTCCTCATCCTTGCCGCGCAGCATCGGCACGACCACGATCTGACGCGGCGCGATGGCCGGCGGCAGCCGCAGGCCGTCGTCGTCGCCATGGGTCATGATCACGCCGCCGATCATGCGGGTCGAGGTGCCCCAGCTCGAGGTGTGGCAGAACTCCATCTCGCCGCCGTCGCTCTGGTAGCGGATGTTCTGCGCTCGCGAGAAGCTGGTGCCGAGATAGTGCGAGGTGCCGGCCTGCAGGGCCTTGCCGTCCTGCATCATGGCTTCGATCGAATAGGTCGCGTCCGCGCCGGGGAAGCGCTCGTTCTCCGGCTTTTCGCCGGCGATGACCGGCATCGCCAGGACGTTTTCGGAGAATTCGCGGTACATCTCCAGCGCCTGCAGCGTCGAGGCCAGCGCGTCGTCACGCGTGGAATGCGCGGTGTGGCCTTCCTGCCAGAGGAATTCCGAGGTGCGCAGGAACAGACGCGTGCGCATCTCCCAGCGGACCACGTTGGCCCATTGATTGATCTTCAGCGGCAGGTCCCGATAGCTCTTCACCCAGCGGGAGAAGGCGTCCCCGATGATCGTCTCCGAGGTCGGGCGGACGATCAGCGGCTCCTCCAGCTTGGCGTCCGGATCGGGCTGCAGCTTGCCGTCGATGTTCTTCAGCCGGTGGTGGGTGACCACCGCCATTTCCTTGGCGAAGCCGTCGACGTGCTCGGCCTCCTTGGCGAAGAAGCCCAGCGGAATGAACAGCGGGAAGTAGGCGTTCTCCACGCCCATCTCCTTGATCCGGCGGTCCATGGTCTGCTGGATCCGTTCCCAGACGCCATAGCCCCACGGCTTGATGATCATGGAGCCGCGGACCGGGCTCACCTCGGCCATGTCCGCCTCGCGGACGATCGCCTGGTACCAGTCGGGAAAAGTCGACTTGTTGCCGGTCATCCGGCTGACGCTGAGAGCTCGTTGCATATGGCGCTCTTTAATGTCCCTGGCGGCGGCGTAAAGGCGTTGCGAGCGCCCTTACAGATGCTAGACCTCGAACATCTGTTTCAATTGATTTGGGAGCAAACGATGAACCCGGTGGAGTTCAAGGATCTGCCCGGCCTGGTGGGTCAGGAAGTTGGCGTGTCGGACTGGGTGGAAATCACCCAAGAGCGGGTCAACCAATTCGCCGAGGCCACCGGCGACCATCAATGGATCCATGTCGACGTCGAGCGCGCCACCAAGGAAATCGGCGGCCCGATCGCTCACGGCTACCTGACCCTGTCGCTGATCCCGTTCCTGGGCGCCGGGATGCTGCCGATCAAGGGCGTGACCCGCGGCATCAACTACGGCTCGGACAAGGTCCGCTTCATCAACATGGTCCGCGTCGGCAAGCGCGTGCGCATGCGCCAGAAGCTGATCGGCGCCGAACCGAAGGCCGGCGGCATGCAGATCAAGAACGAGTGCACCATCGAGATCGAAGGCGAAGCCAAGCCCGCCTGCATCGCCGAGACCATCTCGGTCGTCTACGGGGCCTAAGCGCCCTGCGGCGGGGATCTCCGGCGGAGATCCCACGTTCGCGCCGTCCGATGACGGCCGCAAAAAGGCCCGCCTTCTCAGGCGGGCCTTCGCATTTCTGGATCAGGCCTAGCTCGGCCGGAACACGGCGCACAGCTTGTTGCCGTCCGGATCCCTCACATAGGCCAGGTGCATCGAGCCCATATTGCCCTTGCGCTCGCCGGGCGGGTCTTCGATCGAGACGCCGCCGTGCGCCAGGGCCGTATCGTGAAACGCCCGCACCTGGTCGGGAGAGCTGCACTTGAACCCGATGGTGCCGCCATTGGCGCCGGTCGCCGACTGGCCGTTGATCGGCTCGCTGACGCAGAAGGTGCTGCCGTCGTGGCGATAGAACAGGCGATTGTGGCCGCTGTCGGCCGTGTGGGCCATCGGCCCGCCCGCGCCCAGCACGCCGAGCACGGCGTCGTAGAACCGCTTGGATCGCTCGATGTCGTTCGAGCCGACCATGATGTGATTGAACATGTTCCCCCTCCTATTTGGTTCTGATCCGTTGCGTACCAAGTTCCGCAAGCCGGCGGAAGCGGCCGGCGGCTCGCCCGGCCTCAGACCGCGACCGTCACCTTGAGAAAGGTCGCCGGAATTTCCGTCCGCCCGGCGTCGCCGCGGTTCTGGCTTGCGAACAAGGCCGACAGCTCCGATTGCAGTTGCCCGTCACGCCCGTCGTCCCTGGCCGCGGCGAAGGCGTTCATCGTCGGCCCGTAGTAATCGCGGAACACGGCAAGGAAGCTGTCGGGCGAACCAGGATGGCGGAAGGTGTAGGTCGCCCGCTCGCAACGGATGTGGTCGGGCGCGACGCCCGCCTGGCCGAAGCGCTCGCGGACATTGTCTTCCAGGCCCCAGGTGACCGGGCTGACGAAGCCTTCCGGCGGCGGCGGGGCATAGGCCGCGCTGGTCTGAAGGATCTTGGCGATCAGGGTGGGGTCGCCTGGAATCCAGTTCCCCATGACGATGCGGCCGCCCGGGCGGGTCACGCGCACCATCTCGCGGGCGACGTCGAAGGGGCGCGGCGCAAACATCGCCCCGAACATGCTGACCACCAGGTCGAAGCTGTCGTCGGCGACGCCCTCTAAGTTAGAGGCGTCGCCCTCCTCGAAGCGCAGGTTCGAAAGGCCAGCGGCCCTGGCCCGCTCACGCCCCGCGGCCACCAGGTTCGAGGCGATGTCGACACCGAGCACCGAAGCCCCACGCTTGGCCGCAGGCAGGGCCGTGGTGCCGTCGCCGCATCCCAGATCCAGGACGTCCATCCCCGCGCGGACGTCCAGGCCGGCGATCACGTCCTCGCCGCTCTCACGCATGGTGGCCGCCAGGCGCGTAAAGTCACCCTTCTCCCACAAGGCCTTGTTTGCATTCATCTTGCGACGCTCCGAGATAACATCGTTATCGATACTATCTTTACGACGCACGCGCCATCGCGCGCGGACAACCAGTGCCGGCGCTCTCGGAACTCGTCCCGCCCAACGTGTGAACAACGGTCCTTTCGCTCCGGGCGGATTTTCAGGCGGTTTGGGGACGGAACGCCCTTTCGCTGCGATCGCCATCGCCAAGGTGTGATTGGGGCTGGTGGGCCCGATCTGCGACCAAGAAGGGAAAGGGGTGCTGCGATGAGCGAACTGACCATCTGGACCTACGACTGGGTTCCCGACGGCCCCCGCGGCTTTGTGCGGGACCTGAGGCTGCGCTGGGCGTGCGAGGAATCCGGCCTCCCCTACGCCGTCCGCACAATCCCGTTCGACGATCGCCAGACCAACCACCTTGCGCGCCAGCCGTTCGGCCAGGTTCCGTTCCTGGACGACGGCGAACTGAAGATCTTCGAAAGCGGCGCGGGGCTTCTGCACCTGGCGCGAAAAAGCGCCAGGCTGATGCCACCCGATCCAGCCGGCGAAGCCGAGACGCTGCAATGGACCATCGCCGCGCTAAACTCGATCGAGATGGTCACCGTGCCCTGGTGGTTTCTCAAGATCTCCGGCCGGCCGGACAACGAGCTCACCGGATGGATGGGCCAGCGCCTGCAACAACTCGAAGACGTGCTGAGCACGCGCGAATGGCTCGTCGCCGGACGCTTCACCATCGCCGACCTGCTGATGGCCGACGTGCTCCGCGTTCCGGAGGTGCGCGCGTTCGGAAGCCGCCCCGCAAGCGAGGCCTATGTCGCCCGCATCACCGCAAGACCTTCGTTCAAGAAGGCGCAAGCCGACCAGGTCGCCCTTTTCGCGGCGGCCGACGAGACGCGAGCGGGATAGAGACGTTCAGGCCGGTTGCGCCGACCAATCGCCCCCGTCCGAAGGCAAAACGTCTTTGAACCACCGGACCTGACTGAAGCGAGGGTCGCTCCCCAAGGCCGCATCAAGATCCTGCAGAAACTCCAGGTATGTGGGGCGCTTGGGCCAAAGCCGGAATGTCATGTCCTGGGTCACCACGACGAACGCCCCGATCTTCGTAAGGCGGATCCAGAACCTGCAGCCGCCGCGCCGAGCCTCCAGCTCCCATCCCAGCTCCTGACAATCTTCCGGATCGGAGACGACATAAGCGCGTGCGGTCAATGCCGCGGCGATCGTCTCGGCGACGTTCCGACCAGCAAACCGCAGCTCGGCGCCATCCTCGTCACAGAGAGCGTCGTCAGGAAACTCGGCCAAAAACTCGACGCTCGGTTTCACCACCGCTGCTCCTCGCCCCCGGTCCCTCACGGACGCGCGTAAAGCGCGACCATAACGTGTCAGCCTTTTGCCATTGGATCAAGAACAAAACCGGAACTTTGACGTGCGAGAGCCCGAAAAGGCCTGCCCGTTGCGTTTCCAGCGCCTAGCTAGAGTTGCATCCCAGCTGCGTCCGGCGCCGTCGTCTCGCCGCCGTTGAGGCTCTTGGTCATCCAGACGATGTCGACCCAGCGGCCCTTCTTGTAGCCGAAGGCCTTGCCGACGCCGGCGTGCTCGAAGCCGAGCGAGGCGTGCAGGCCGATGGAGCCGGCGTTCTCGGAGTCGCCGATCACCGCAACCACCTGGCGGATACCGAACGCCTCACAGGCCTTGATCACCTCCGACAGCACCACCTTGCCGACGCCCCGCCCAATAGCCTCAGGTGCGATATAGACGCTGTCCTCGACGGTGTAGCGATAGGCTGCGCGCGGTCGGAACGGCGCGGCATAGGCAAAGCCCAGCACCTGGCCGGCGTCTTCGGCCACCAGATATGGCAACCCGCGATCGACCACCGCCTGGCGGCGGGCGGCCATTTCCTCGGCGCTGGGCGGGACCTCCTCGAAGGTCCCGAAGCCGTTGAGCACGTGGTGGCCATAGATGGCCGCCAGCGCCGGAGCATCCTCCGGCCGCGACGCCCTGATGATCACTGTTCCCAACCCCGCTCCTGCGCCCAGATGGCGAAGGCATAGTCCAGGGCGATCTCCTTGAGGAAGTCGAAACGCCCCGAAGCGCCGCCGTGCCCGGCCTCCATGTTGATTTTCAGCAGGATTGGAGAGTCGCTGGTGGAATATTGGCGCAGCTTGGCCACCCACTTCTGCGGCTCCCAATAGGTCACGCGTGGATCCGAGAGGCCCCCCGTGGCCAGCACGGGCGGATAGGGCTTGGCCGACACCTGGTCATAGGGACTGTAGCCGGCGATCCGGTCGTAGGCCGCCTCGTCCTCCAACGGATTGCCCCATTCGGGCCACTCCGGAGGCGTGAGCGGCAGGCTGGTGTCGCTCATGGTGTTCAGCACGTCCACGAAGGGCACCGCAGCGATGACGCCCGACCAGAGATCTGGCCGCATATTCGCGACCGCCCCCATCAGCATTCCGCCGGCCGAGCCGCCATAGGCGACCATGCGCCCGGCCTTGCCATAGCCGTTGGCCGACAGGTGCTCGGCGCAGGCGATGAAGTCGGTGAAGGTATTGGTCTTCTTCTCCTTGCGGCCGTCGAGGAACCAGCCCCAGCCCTTGTCGGAGCCGCCGCGGATATGCGCCACGGCCCAGATCCAGCCCCGGTCCACCAGGCTGAGGTTCCGGATCGAGAAGCTCGGCTCCATCGCATGGCCATAGGAGCCGTACCCGTACAGCAGCAGCGGGGCCGAGCCGTCGAGCGGGGTGTCCTTGAGCATGAGGACCGTGACCGGCACTTCCGCGCCGTCCGACGCCGTGGCGTAGAGCCGGCGGGCCACGTAGCGCGCGGGATCATGGCCCGACGGGATCTCCTGCGTCTTGCGCAGCGTCCGGGCGCGCGTCTCCATGTCGTAGTCGAACCACTGCCGCGGCGTGGTCGGGGACTGGTAGACGAACCGCGTCGTCGCGGTTTCGTACTCATAGCCGCCCTCGAGCGACAGCGCGTACGCCTCCTCGTCGAAGGCGATCTCGTGGCTCTCGCCGCCCCTCGCCATGATCACGATGCGATCGCAGGCGTTCACCCGCTCCAGCCGCGCCAAATGGCCAGCGAAGGCCGCAAAGCCGGTGATGTAGTGACCGGCCTGATGGGGCACGAAGTCCTGCCAGGTCGCCTTGACCGGGACCGCCGCCGTCGATTGGGCGAGCTTGAAGTCCACCGCGCCGTCATCATTGGTGCGGATCACCCAACGGTCGGTCCAGTGATCGAGGTCGTACTTCACGCCCTCGCGCCGCGGCTCGGCGATAACCGGCGTGGCGGTCGGATCGCTGGCCGGGATGATCAGGATCTCGGTCGTCTCCTGATTTCCCACATGGATCAGAATATGGCTGTGGTCGGACGCCGCGCCGACGCCGAGGAACATCCCCTCGTCCGCCTCTTCATAGACCAGGACATCGTCGCCTCCCCGGGCTGGGCGGCGGTAGACCTTTGACGGACGCGCATTCTCGTCCCGCCAGATCCAGAAGATCCACTGGCTGTCGGGCGAAAAGGTGAAGGCGCCATAGGCGCTGTCGATCACGTGGTCGAGGGTCGCGCCGGTGGCCAGGTCCTTGACCCGGATCGCGTAATACTCCGACCCTTGTTCGTCGGCCGCCCAGGCGTAGAGCTGATGATCTGGGCTATGGCTCGCCGCGCCCACCTGGAAAAACGCCTTGCCCTTGGCGAGCGCGTCCTCGTCCAGGAGCACCACCTCGCCCTCCTCCTGGCCGCGCGGCCGGCGCGCGTGCACGGGATGCTCGGCGCCGATCTCGTAGCGCACATAGTAGTCCCAGGGGCCGTCAGGCGTCGGCGCGGACGAATCGTCTTCCTTGATGCGCCCCTTCATCTCGGCGAAGAGCTGGTTCTGCAGCGCCTCCGTCCCGGCCAGCATGGCCTTGGTGTAGGCGTTCTCCGCCTCCAGGTGCTCGCGAACGTCGGCGCGAAGGACCGAGGGGTCGCGCAGGACCTCCCGCCAGTTCTCGTCCTTCATCCAGGCGTAGTCGTCTGTTCGCGTACGGCCGAGTTGCTCGATGACCTTCGGTTCGCGGCGGGCGGCGGGCGGCTTTGAAGCTGACATGACCTGCTAGATGCGACGGCTGGCGCCGATGCTCAAGGCCCCAGTCGCACACTGCTTTTGCGGTGCCTGGCGCAGGTCGCGCGGCGATTGGGCGCATGCTGTATTGGGAACCTGCTGGATTGCTTCTCGAAAGAACTTGTCCCACCTATTGGCGTGTCGGGAGCGTATGAATTCTTGAGTAAGGGGCGTCATGGCCTGGGACCTAGCGGTAGAGTTGATCCACGCGACTGTTCAGCTTGAACAGCCGTTGGGTGACGGCACCCGCACGGTCGGCACCGGCTTCCTGATCTCCGAGACTGGTCCCGACGGCGCCCCGCGCACGGTGCTGGTGACCGCCGGACACGTGCTGTCCAAGATGCCGGGCCAAGACGCCCGCATCGGCTACCGCTTCCCCAATCCGGACGGTTCCTGGAGCTATTCGCCACAAAACCTGCGGATACGCGACGCTTCGGGACGCCAACTTTGGACTCAGCATCCATCTCGCGACGTCGCGGCGATCTCGATCACGGCGCCCGAGCCCTTCGCCAAGGCGGCCATTCCGATCAGCTGGCTGGCCGAGGATGCGACCTTCCAGGCCAATCAGGTCAGCGCCGGCGACGAGATGATGGCGCTCGGCTTCCCGCGCGGCCTCTCGGCCAACCAGGCGGGCTTTCCGATCCTGAGGTCGGGCCGCGTCGCCTCGTTCCCGATCGCGCCGGCTCAGGCCTTCCCGACCTTCCTGCTTGATTTTACTGTGTTTCCCGGCAACTCGGGCGGCCCGGTGTTCATCTCACAGGCCCGTCGCCGCGTGGGATCCAGCGATTCGCAGGACGTCCAGTTCATCGCTGGCCTGCTGACCCAGCAGGTCGAGCTGAACAACGAGCGACTCGAAATCGGGATCGTCACCCACGCGAAGTACATCCGCGAAACCATCGCCCTGATGGAAGACCCGCATGCGCCGGTGACCGTCGCGCACAACGAGGCCTTCACCAGCGGCGCCCGCGCGGCGTCGGCGATGGAAGCCGTCGCGCGCGACTGAGCGCTCGCGCGCCCAGCTCTCTATCCATCTGATTTTACAGGCTAACGCGCCGTATCAGCGCGCTCTTCGTCACGCCTTCGTCAACCTGCCGGACAACGAAAAAGGGCGGTGGCCGAAGCCACCGCCCTCATCTCTCTCGGGTGTCGGTAGGACTTAGAAGTCCATCCGGGCGCCGACGAACATGTAACGGCCGAGCGAGTCGTAGGTGCTCGGGTAGGTGTTGCCGTTACACGGACCGGCCGGGCAGTTGCTTTGCGTAACCAGCGGCGGAGCCTTGTCGAAGATGTTGTTGACGCCGAAGCGCAGGGTGACGTTCTCGCGAACGCCCCAGGTGCCGGCGAGGTCGAAGTAGTCCATCGCCTTCAGCTTCGCGTCGGGGCCGACATAGTCTTCGTTGTCGACGCTGATCTCCGAAATATGCCGCCAGGTGCCCGACAGCTCGAAGTCCCAAGGCGAACGCCAGGTCAGGCGAGCCTTGTGACGCCATTCCGGCATCGGGGCCGCGGCCGGGACCGCAGAGCCGGTGCAGACGTTGCCGTAGTGGCCGGCGCAGTCGAAGGGCGTATCACCCGGCAGGGTGGTGACCAGGTAGTCCTTCAGCCAGCTGCCTTGGAAGTTGAAGGCGAGCCCACCGTAGTTCTCCAGGGCGCTGAGGGCGCTGAAGTCGGAGAAGTCCATGCGGTAGTTGGCTTCGACGTCGACGCCTTCGACTTCCAGCTTACCGGTGTTGAAGGTGGTATCGACGATGTAGCCGTTGTTGGACAGCCACAGCGAGCCGGTGCCCGGAGCGCGGTTGATCAGGTCGCAGAAGAAGGGGTCGCCGGTGAGCGCGCAGCGCTCAAGCGTCACGTCCTGGCCGATCTGACCGATGCGCTTTTCGACTTGGATGTTGTACCAGTCGACCGACAGCGAGAAGCCCGGCAGGAAGGTCGGGGTGATCACGGTGCCAACCGAAATGGTGTCCGACTTTTCCGGATCCAGGTTCGGGTTACCGCCGGTCAGGCCGTTGTACTGCTCGGCGCCGTTCGCGGCGATGAAGCCGTATTGCGACGCCGTGACGCCGGTACGAGCGCATTGTTCCGCGGTGAAGTCAGGATCCGAACCAGCGCACGGATCGGTCGTGCCATTCAGGACCACGTTGCCGGTCGAGAACAGTTCGACGATGTTCGGGGCGCGGACCGCACGGTTGAAGCTGGCGCGGAAGCGGATGTCTTCCACCGGAGCCCAGTCGCCGGCGACCTTGTAGGTGCTGGTGCTGAAGCCGAGCGAGTAGTCCGACCAACGGTAGCCGAGTTCGGCCGACAGGCTGTGGAAGAACGGCATGTCCGAAACCAGCGGGATGCGGGCTTCGCCGAACAGTTCGTACAGATCGTAGGAGCCTTGCGACGGCAGGGTCGCGCCGCCTTGGCCCAGCAGGTCGCCGGTCTGGAAGGCGGTGTCGACGTTCAGGTCGAGCTTTTCACGACGGTACTCGGTGCCGAGCGCGACGCCGATGCCTTCTTCGGTCCACGGAGCCTTCACGCCGTACTGGCCAAGGTCACCGGTCACGGTGCCGCTGACGATCGCCTGGGTGTAATCACCGTTCTGGAAGCCGGGCGTCTGCACATAGGCCAGTGCTTCGGCGCTCGGACCAGCGAGGCTGAACAGGTTGTACGGACGGCAGTTCGGGTCCGAATTCGCCCCGGCCAGAGACGGGACAGCCGAGCGGCAGGCCGGCTGGCCGTTCGCATCCAGAACCACGTCATTGGCCTTGAGCACGCGCGAGAGCGCGAACTCGTTGTAGTAAACCTGTTGGTAGGTGACGGTGCCGTACTGGCCGTAGACGTCGTAACGCCAGCCATCGCCCAGATCACCGCGCAGACCGATCACCCCACGATAGGCGGTGTGACGCAGGTCGGCCTGACGACCGCCGCCTTCGACATTCCGGCGCAGAACCGCGACCGACGCTTGCTTGCCGTTCGACGGATCGAAATCGGCGTCATCGTTGGGGCCAATCGTTTCCGGGCGGTTCTCATCATCCGGCACCTGGTCAATCGAGGCGGCGCAGAGGGCGTTAGCCATGGCCGCAGTCAGGTACGGGTTGTTTTCGCAGTTGATATTGATGTTCTGGCCGAAGATGCCGGACGGCGCGATCTGGGCGACCGTGTGGTCGTCCATGAACATCAGCTGAGTGTAGACTTCGGCGTGCTCGTTGAGCTCGTAGTGCGCGAAGGCGCCGAGCACGTAGCGTTCGTCGGGACGCTGATAATAGTTGGTCGGCGCGAAGTTGAAGGCGTCGCGCGCGGCCACGTACGGACGGAAGGCTTGGCCGTCGGGCGCGTTCGGATCGAGCGTCAGCGTCGGGCCGACGCCGCCACCGTTCTTGAAGCCCGCCGGAGCGGTCGTGCCCGAACCGCCGCAAGCAAAGCCGTGCGGACCGGTCGGCGAGTTGCCGAGCGAGCAGGCGCTGTAGTCGCGCTGGTCTTGGGTGACGGCTTGGACGTTACGGTAGCCGACATAGGCGGTCACGTTACCGCGGCCATCAGCCGTGTTGGCGCCGATGACCAGGTTCAGGTCGGTGGTGCCGCCATCCCAGACCGTTTCTTCCGGGATCGGGAATTGGGTCGGATCCAGCGCGCCGGCTTGGCGCGCGCGGATCACGTCTTGAACGCGGCTTTCGTTCTTGTGCTGGTAGCCGCTGTACTGAAGGTCGAGGCGGACGCCTTCGAAGTCCTTCTGCATGATGAAGTTGACGACGCCGGCGACGGCGTCAGCGCCGTAAACGGCCGAGGCGCCGCCGGTCACCAGTTCGACGCGCTCGATGAGGGCCGACGGGATGAAGTTCAGGTCAGGCGCGGTGTTGCCGGCGGTGGCGGCCGGCGTACCATTCTGCAGGCGACGGCCATCGACCAGCACCAGGGTGCGGTTCGGGCCGAGACCACGAAGGTCGACGGTGGCGGTGCCGGTGGCGGCGTTGGCGTAGCTGCTGCCCTGGGCGGCGAACACCTGCGGGAGCTGGTTGACCAGGTCCTCGGTGCGGGTCACGCCGCGGGTTTGAACGTCTTCCGCGCCGACAACCGTGACCGGGCTGGCGCTGGTCAGGTTGGGCTGCGGAATACGCGAACCGGTGACCACCACTTCCGAAACCGTGCCCTCCTGGGCGGCGGCTTGGGTTGCGCTAAGCCCCAGAATGGCGGCTCCGCAGATCATGGAAGACGCCAATAGGCGCTCCCGCATCGATTTGAATGTCACGATGGACCCTCCAGCGGCTCGCCCACGCGGCCGCTCCCCACAAGAAAAGATCCCGGACGCAATACGCCTCCGGTTACATGGGAGTTACGGGCCGAACATATCGGAGGTCAACGACCATCAGTTCGCTGCAACGCAAAGGACGGCAATCTGTAGCATTCTGGTCACAATCCATGCTCGTGGCTGCCGTTATCAGCAAGGCTTGTGCGGATATGCCGCGATCAGAGCGAATTGATGCCCCATTCGATCCGGTTTGGGGCGCTCCACGGCAAAAGTCTTCCGCCGCACCGCCACATTGCCGCCTCACCATGAAATGGGTGTCACAGAGTATCGCGAGAGGACATTGCGCCGGCGCCGCAGCGTCGCTTCAATGAGATTCGAAATCTGAAGGGGCTCTTTCGATGACAAGCTTCAAAGCGCTCGCCGGGATGGCGATCTTGGCTGCGGTCAGCGCCCAGGCGGCCCTCCCCGCCAGCGCCGCCGAGCCCCGGCCGGAAGGCAGGGCTGCGCTGCTCGATAAGCTGGCGGAGTGCCGGAAGATCACCGCCGACGCCGAGCGCCTGGCCTGTTACGACGGCGCGGCTTCGGCGCTCGAACAGGCGGAAGCCAAGGGCGATGTCGTGGTCATAGACCGCGAGCAGGCCCGCCAGGTCCGCAAGCAGGCCTTCGGCTTTAGCGTCCCCTCCCTCTCGCTGCTGGAGCGCGGCGAGAAGCAGGAAGAGCTCGACACGCTGGAGACGACCATCACCTCGGCGCGCCAGGACCCGACGGGCAAGTGGATTCTTCGCCTTGAGAATGGTTCCACCTGGACCCAGGTCGACGTCAATAACCCCTCGCGTACGCCCAAGGCCGGGCTTCCGGTGCGAATCCGCAAGGCCTCAATGGGAAGCTTCCTTCTCAGCGTCGACGGAACCCGCGCGTTCCGGGCCCGGCGTACGGACTAGGAATAGAAGTCGTTGCGGGCCGTCATGAGCGCGGAGACCAGGTCGCGCTCACCCGCCTCGAGATAGGGATTCCAGACGTCGAAGATCAGGATGACCCGCATCTCGTCGGCGTTGTTCCAGGCCTCATGCTCGATCGTGTCGTCGAAGACCCAAGCCTCGCCCATGCGCCAGCGGCGCATGTCGTTGCCGACCCGGAATCGGGCCTCTCCTGGCAGGATTAGCGGTAGGTGCGTCAGCAACCTGACGTTCGTCGATCCGGTGTGGGCTGGAATGTGGGTGTGAGGCTCCAGGGCGGAGAACATCGCCACCGGCGCAAAGCCCTCCTGCCGCGCCATCGGCAGGCGTTCCAGCAGCGCCGCGGTCCGAGGGCAACGCGCGCAGACCGCGTCCTGCCGCTCCCCGTCCTTCCAGAGGAACATCGAGCTCCAGCGGCGGGAATGATTCAGTTCCTCCCACTGGTTGACCGGGGCGCCCGGCGGAAAGGCGATATAGGGAGCGAACGCGTCCATCTGCCCTTCGAGCAGCCCCATCAGTTCCTCGCGGATGACGTCGGTGGCCGCCTCGAGGTCCGGAAGCCACGGGAACAGCTCGCGCGGATAGAAGGGAATCGCCGGCAGCCGCGGGTAGTGCAGCAGGAGCGGTTGCTGGTTGTAGATCTTTCTCCGCCCCGAATAGACGCCGATGGCCTCGTCGATTCGCGCCACGGCCTGTTCGCCGCCGGCGACATCGAGCGGACCAAGCTTGCTGCGGAGAAAGGCGTCCAGCTCCTCGTCCACGCGGGTTACGACCTCGCGCGCCCGAGCCAGCGGCGCCTTGAGGTGCGGCGGCGCCCTGTCGTCGGCGGGCGCGACCTCCAGGGCGTTACGATAGATTCGCGAGGCGGCGCGTTCTCCCGCCAGACGCTCGAGGATCGCCCCCTTCGAAAGCATGGCGAGAAAATTGTAGGGCTGGATCGCCAGGGCCTCGTCGAGCGCGGCGATCGCCGCCGGCAGCGCGCCGCCCATACGGTGCGCCAGCGCTCGCTGCATCTTGAGCTCGGCGTCGAGCGGAGCGAGCGCCTCGGCCTCCTGCAGGAAGCCGACCGCGGCCTGCGCATCGCCACGCTGGATCGCAGCCATGGCTTGCGCGGCGAGTTCTTGAACGCTCATGCCGACCTCCGCCGCCGCGGCGAGAATCGCCCGGCCTTCATCAAGGTGACCATTTGCGAGAGCTTGAGGAAGTGGCTGGGGAACTAGGACTCGAACCTAGAATGACGGTACCAAAATCACGCCCTTTCAAAGCCAGCTCAACCCCTTGGCTGTAAACGCGGCCATTGGTGCGTCACCCAGGATCAATAGGTTACACGTGGCCGCGTAAACGGCGAACCCGGTTCGCGACCTAGAAATTGTGGATCGCTACTTCAGCCACATTGACTCAAATGTTCTCTTTGCGTTCTGGTTCGGCATGCCGGGCGCGAGGAGCATTTACGCTGACAGAGTGGAGCGACACCGCCCCCATCGGCGGCCCGGCTATCCCCTACCCGTCGAATATGCAGGCCTCCCGACCGCGATGGGCTGGCAGTCGACCATTTGGCAGATGGCGAAGGTGAAGACGCTCGTCATCTCGACCGGCTGTCGGTGCAAGCGCCATGACGAGGTGAGCC
>JAEXKM010000309.1 GCA_023445705.1 Pseudomonadota bacterium | reverse complement strand
CCCTCCACCTTGTTGGAGGCGATGAGGCGGCTGGTTTCGTCGCGCGGCACGCGGCGTTCTTCGTCGCGATTGTCGTAGCGGGCGTTGTCGGGCGCGCCGTAGCGGTAGCGGGCGTCCCTTTGCGGGCGCTCGAAGCGGCGTTCGTCTCGCCAATGCGGGCGGCGGTCGTCCTCGCCATAGAGAGCGCGGTCGTAGATGTCGGTGAACATGCCTGGCCTCCGTTAGGGTTCGTTGGAAGGCAGGCGCCAAACGGGCGCCTTCGGCAGGGCTAGCGTCTCATCGGGCGGATCGTTCCGGCGTGAAATTCGCCTCGCGGGCGAGGCGGCCAGGTCAAAAACAGTCTCCAGGCGAGGCTTTGCCGAGTAAGTTTAACGAATTGCAAAATCTTAACCATTTGGCTTGGCATGGCTCCGCTTTTCATTCTAGTCGGGAGGAGAACGCTGTTCTCAAACGGGGCTGGAAGCGATGAAAGTCAAAGCGAAATGGGCGGCCGGGGCCGCCGCAGTGGTTGTATCTTCCCTGATGATGGCCGGCTCTGCGTTGGCTGCGGTGCAGGTTGAGTTTAAGAATGTGAAGGGTGAATGGGTGAGCCCTGTCGGTGGCAGCAGCATCACCTACAGCAACAACAACAGCGACAACGCCCAGGTGCGCTGGGGTACGTCCACCGGCTATGGCAAGAGCGGCTACAATTTCATCGGCACCGATTTCTCGGCGAGCCTGAACCAGGACATCGACTCCTCGGGCGCGGTGAACATCGGCGAGTTCCAGCACGTGAACTTCCCGATCAGTTCGGGCGGCTCGATCGAGGGCATCACCCTGATGTTCACGACGGACGTCTGGGCGGCCGGCAGCTTCCTCGGCACCAAGACCTTCGAGTACAATTTCTCCCACTGGGAGACGACCAATAGTTCCAATCCTTGCGCCAATGGCGGCTGGAATAATACGGGCATCAACGCCAACGGCTGCGCCGATCAGGTGACGATGAACTTCAACTCCAACTCCCAGGTCTTCGTGATCGACGGCAAGGAGTATACGCTGAACATCGCCGGCTTCCTGGTCGATGGCGTGCCTAGCGGAGGCTTCTGGACCAAGGAACAAGCGCTTAACAGCGCGTTTATCCGCGGAAAGATCGATCTCTACAGCGTCGCCTCGGCGGTGCCTGAGCCCACCACCTGGGCCCTCATGATTGTCGGATTTGGCGCAGCTGGCGCTATGGTCCGCAGCGCCCGACGCCGCGAGGGACTGACGCTCGCCTGATCGCGCATCTTCTAAAGGGGATGCCGCTGGCAGTTGCGGCGTCCCCTTTTTCGCCGCTTAGCCGAGCCTGAGCTTCAGCGATCTTGAGCGCAATTTGCGCCCAATCGCGCTAGGCCAATCGAACTTGCTCGCCTCTAGCGGGCCGGCGAAACTCATGTCAGTCTTCCGAGCAGGTCGGGCGGCCGAGGCCGTCCGCCGCCGTGACGGCGATAATAAGCAGCTGGGCGCCCGCGCCATGCAAGACCGCCTTTTGCGGGAAAGCGCGGGACACGAGGGCCAGACCCACGTGTTCGAGACGCCTGGTTCTGACGTCGCGCGGCCTTTGCTCGAGGGCGCTAGATGTCCCGACAATCGGGGGCCGCTTACGCACGCGCGCTCCAGGACCGCGCCGGCGGGACGCTCTCCTCGTCCGACGTTGGGGCCGAAGCCTATGGTCTGGCTTCAGACCACGACGTTCGCCGTGCCAATCTAGATGAGCTTTATAGGCGACATGCCGAGTGGCTTCGCCGTGCGATTTCGCGTCGTTATGGCGCGCAATGGGTTGATGACCTAACGCAGGAAACCTTCTTTCGAGCCGCGGCGTACCCCCATGGGAGCGTTGAAACGCCGCGCGCCCTGCTGATGACCATCGCCAGGAATGTCGCGCGCGACCAGTTTCGGCGCAGCCGGGTGCGGGCGCAGTATGCGGCGCTTCCAGAAGCCGATGAACTCAGCCATTCAACTGCGCCGGGGGCGGTAGACGACGACTTCCACGTGCGCGAGGTCATTAAGTCGTTACCTCCTAAGCTTAGGGAGGTAATTTTGCTGAGTAAGATCGGTGGCTTGACGAACCGTGAGATCGCGCAACGCTGTAATCTGTCCGTCCGCGCCATAGACAAGCGGCTGCAAAAAGCGATCGCGCTCATGGTGACGCGACTTCACGATTGAGGCTGTAACTGACCATGGGCAGGCTCCACGGAGGCGAACGCCGCGCATTGGAAGAGGCGGCCGGATGGTTCATGCGGCTGGCGCAGGACAACGTCAGCGAGACCACGATCGATGGCTTCTTCGCTTGGCGGGCCCACCCTGCCAACCGTGCAGCCTATGCTGAAGTCGAAGCCCGGATGGCTCAGGCCGAGCAGCTGCGCAATGATCCTGAGCTGGTGAGAATGACGGAGGCCGTCCTTCGCGATGGGCGGCGCAAGCGAGGATTTGGTCCTCTGGGCGCGCGCTGGATCGCGCCTTTTGGGTTGGCCGCGATGGCGCTGTCGGCCGCTGTCGTGCTCGTGTTGGCGCTGCGACCGCTGACCTATTCGACTGAGGTCGGCGCTCAGCAGATCATCCGTCTCCAGGATGGGTCGGTGGTGCGACTGAACACCGACAGCAAGGTCCAGGTGAGATATGGGCCGCGTGAGCGTCAGTTAGTGCTCGAGCGCGGCGAGGCGTATTTCGAGGTGGCTCATGATGAAGCGCGTCCCTTCCTCGTGCAGGCTGGGGATGCTCGCGTGCGCGCCCTTGGCACCAAGTTTGATGTCCGGCGCGCCGAGGGCGGAACGCATGTCACCTTGGTCGAGGGGCGCGTGGAGGTGGCCAGAACCGGCCGCTCCGGCGCGTGGACGCTGAACCCCAATGAGCAGATCACGCTCCAGGGCGAGGCGCCCCGCCCACGTCGTGCGGACGTGACCCAGGCGACGAGCTGGACTACCGGTCGCCTGCGCTTTCTTGAAACGCCCCTGGCTAGCGCCGTCGACGAGGTCAATCGCTATAGCCGCACAAAGATCGTGCTGGAGGCTGGCGAGCTTGCCCAAGTGCGCATTAACGGCGCATTCGAAACCGGCGATACGGCCGCCTTTGTTTCGGCGGTCACTGAGCTCTTCGGTCTCACGGCCGATAGGTCGGCCGGCGCCATAGTGCTGCGAGCCAATCATCCTCCCAGGGGGTGAAAAAATCGATCAGGGTAAGTTCGCATTTCGGGGAGGCGGCGCGTCTCTCTGGGCGACGTTGCGAAAACGCATTTAGGGCATCGCCATCCCGGCGAGCTGTCGCGGCGTCGGGGGAACAAGATGCACCGATCGTCTCGCAAACTTTCAGCTCGAAAGCATCGGTTTTTGGTGAGCGCCGCGGTTGGCCTATTGGCGGCGTGGTCGTCTTCAGCATCCGCTCAGGAAGCGGTGGCGATTGACGTTCCAGCTGGGAAGCTTGCGAGCGCCCTGGACGCGCTGGCGGCGCAAACTCATCAGCAGGTCCTTTACGCCTCCGAGTTGGTCGCGGGGCGGCAGGCTGAAGCGTTGCGCGGGCGGTTCACGCCGGAAGAGGCCCTAACCCGCCTCTTGGCGGGCAGCGGCATCGCCCCTGCGCGGACAAAGGAAGGTGTCCTGATCTTGCGCGCGCCGTTGGCCAAGGCGCCTTCGCCAGCTCGCCCGCCATCAATCGGCGGGTCTGATGAAACTGCGCCCTCGACGCCCGAGCAAACGGGCTCTGAGCCTGCGCCGCAAGCGCAGGCCTGGCCGCGCGCCGCAGCGCCCCTAGTGGATGAGTTGACGGTCACAGGCTCGCTGATCAGGGGGGTCTCCGACACGCCATCGCCGATGATGGTCTTTGACCGGACCCAGATAGAGCGCTCAGGTTACACGACGGTGGCTGGGGCGCTGGCGGCGCTGCCTCAGAATTTCGCCGGAAGCGTCAACGAAGGCCTAAATAACAATGGCGGCGAGCGCCAAGGGACCAACGCGCACTTTGGCAGCGGCCTAAATCTACGTGGCCTGGGCGCCGACGCGACGCTGGTGCTGGTGAATGGCCGGCGCATGGGCGGGGCCGGCTCTAACGCCGAATTCGCCGATATCTCGACCATTCCTACGTCTGCGATCGAGAGGGTGGAACTGCTGCTCGACGGCGCCTCGGCGCTCTATGGCGCAGATGCGGTGGGCGGGGTTGTGAACATTGTCCTGAAGAAGCGGTTCGAGGGCGCTGAGACACGTCTCTCGGCCGGCGTCGCCTCTGCCGGCGAGCCCTCCGAATTCCAGTTCGCCCAGACCCTGGGGAAAAGCTGGTCCAGCGGGGGCGCATTGATTTCCTATGAATACTACCAACGCGATCGCCTCCGCTCGGCCGACCGGGAGATCGCTCGGGACGCCGATCTTCGAAGGCTTGGCGGTTCCGATCAGCGTAGCAACTTCGCCTTTCCGGGCAACATATTGGGCGTGGATCCGGCGACCGGGGTCAGCGCGCCTTACTGGGCCATTCCGAGCGATCAGGATGGGACGAGCCTCACGCCAAGCGACTTTGTCGCCGGCGCGATTAACCTGCGAAATCAACGCCTGGGGGTCGACGTATTGCCGCGCCAACAGCGGCATAGCCTCTATTTGACGGCGCGCCAAAGTCTCACCGAGCGGATCGATGTGTCGGGGGACGTTCGCTATGGGCGGCGCGAATACGACGCGGCTTCCGGCGTCAATACCGGCTTGATCAGTGTTACGCGCGCCAACCCGTATTTTGTTTCGCCCAATGGCTCGGCGAGCCACAGCATCCAGTACGCCTTCGCCGAGCTGCCGAACGCGCGCGCCGGGGGCTCGGCTGAGAGCCTAGGGGTGTCCCTAGGACTTGAGGCGCAGCTTTGGGGAGACTGGCGCGCGGAGTTTTACGGCGCCTATGGGCGTGAGATCGGCCGGTCGAAGAACACCGGGCTACTCAATACAATTGCCGTGAGCGAGGCTTTGGGGCTGAGCGTCGATCGGCCCGATACGCCCTACAGCCCCGCCGCTGACGGCTATTTCAATCCCTTCGCGGGTGAGAGGGCCAATTCAGATGTCGTCCTTGGCTACATCGGCGGGGGCTACCAGAGGATACGAAACCAAGGCGTCGTAAGGTCTGTGAATTTCAAGGCCGACGGCTCGCTCGTCAGCCTGCCAGCTGGCCCGATCAAACTCGCAATTGGCGCTCAGCACAGGGAGGAGGCGTTTACGCGCGGTGGTGTGAACTACACGACCAGCGTGGCTCCGATCCCTCTGGCGACGGTGGATGTTGGGCGCAGGGTCGACGCGGCCTTCGCCGAATTGCGCGTGCCGCTCTTTGACGCCGCAAACCAGCGCACTGGACTGGAGCGCCTGGAACTGTCGGTTGCGGGACGCATCGAGCGCTACAGCGATTTTGGCTGGACCGGGAATCCGAAGGTCGGCGCGATCTGGTCGCCGTTCGAGGGCCTGCTTGTGCGAGCTAGCTACGGGCGTTCGTTCCGGGCTCCGGCGCTCCGAGAGCTGAGCGATCCGGCGAGCAATTCCTCTTCGCTGCTGCCCTCGGGAAACGCGCGCGTGGGGACACTCATCCAGTCGGGGGGCAATCCAGATCTCGATCCTGAAACCGCAGACTCCTACACCGCGGGCTTTGAGCTGGCGCCTCAGCGGTTCAACGGGTTGCGGCTCGGCTTCAACTGGTTCGATGTTCGTTTCAAAGATCGTATCGATCGTCCTGTCCAAGCGAATATCCAAACTGCGCTGGACGACGCGAATGTCTCCACCTTTGTGCGTCGCATCTCGCCGGCGACAAACGCCGCCGATCGGGCGCTCATCGCCGCGCTGCTGAACGATCCAGCAACGCGGACGGTGTTGGGTCCGCCCGAGGCCTACGGAGCCATCGTCGATTCTCGCTATGTGAACACGGCCTCGCTGCGGGTGAGCGGGATCGATCTTACGGCGGCCTATGAGCATATGTTCGGCGAGAACACCGTCTCGTTTAACGCCAACGCCAGCCATCTCTATCGCTACGAGCAGACGTTGACGCCCACCTCGGCGCCGGTGGATCTCGTGGGTGTTGCGACTTATCCCTTGGACTGGCGCGCCAGGGGTTCGGTGGATTGGCGCAGAGGCTCCTGGGGAGCGGGCGCTTCGATCAACTATGTTTCGGGCTACCAGGATGCTTTGGGGACCTCGATCGATGCGCTGACCACATTTGACCTGCAATTGCGTTTCGAGGCGCCACCGAGCGCTCCTATCGCTGGTCTCTCGGCGACGTTGAACATTCGCAATCTCTTCGACGAACGTCCGCCCTTTTACGACAACACCGCGGGCATAGCCTACGACCCGTCCAATGGGGATCCGATTGGGAGATTTGTTTCTCTCCAGCTGACCAAGGCGTGGTGAGCGAGCGCGGCCATGCATGTCTTGAGGCTTGCCCTGGCGCTGCTGCTGGCGGGGCTTTGCGCCACGCCGGCCCTGTGCCGTCCATTCACGGTTGATGATCTTTTGGCCCAGGAGGCGTTGGGCAAGATCAGCCTCGACCCCACGGGCCGCTACGTGGCGATCGAACGGCGCGGCCCGTATGAGGCCAGCTCGCGATTTGACCTGGGACACCTTATTCCAGAGGCTGGGACGCGCCTCTTCCTGGCCGGGCTTGATGCCCCAGTACAGGCCCGCGAACTTACGCCCCAGGCTCCTGGCTACGGATATCTGTTGGGTCCGTGGTCTCCCGATGGACACTGGCTTGTCGTCTATCGTCTAGGCGACCAAACCCTGGAACTTGGCGTGGTTGATGTGAGGTCGAGCCAGATCAGTTGGTTTGGCCTCACGCCGGCCTCTTTGCCGGGGCGCAATGTCGAATGGCGCTCGGACAACCAGCTCCTTGTTTTGGTGAGTTCCTCTCCGCCTGGGCAACTGCGCCGTATCGCAGGCGCGGCGAGCCAAATGCCGCAACGATGGAGCGCAAGCGCACGCGGCGCGGGCGCGCACACAGTGGTCGGCAGCGGGGTGTGGCGCGATCTCGCGCCGCGCCCTGAGCCCGCTCAGCTTGTGGATATCGATGCAAGCACCGGGCGCGCGCAGGTTCTGCGAACCGGGCCATTTGCGGAACTGAAGGTGTCCTCCTCGGGGCGGTTGGTCGCCCTAGTTGAGCGCGGCGGGCCGCTGCAGCCTGCCAATGGGCGTCATGCTCAAGGCGACTGGGGTGTTGCGAACGAGATTCATCGGCTGGGATTGCTCGATCTGCAAACGGGGGTGCTCTCCTATCCCTGCAGCGGACGAGATTTGCTTGAGACCTTGGTGAGCTGGGCGCCCAGCGCTGAGCGTTTGCTCATTTTTGCGCGTCCTGACGGCGCTCCCTGGTCTCAGGGAGATTTCTACAGCGTGGAAGGACTGGGCTACTGTCAACGCCTGGAAGGCGAGGGCTTTTCACCGGCGCTGCGCAAGCGACCTGAAGCTATCGAGACAGCCTGGTTAGGGGGACGCCCCCTCGCGCGAGGGCGCGCCCAGGGCGAGGGGAGGCTCGATTGGTGGAGCTTTTCCAAGAGGGCGCCGAGAAACCTCACCGCTCACCTGCCAAAGCCCCCGGATCTTCTGGGGCCGCAAGGCGAGGACTTGCTCTTCCTCTCCGACAGCCGCCTCTGGCGTCTGGACGCAGAAGGGAGCTTAAAGCTCCTCCCAGGTGAGAAGGTCGGCGATGTCGCTTGGCGCCCTGAGGATGTTTCGCCCCGCCGCGGCGCTGACGCTAAGACGTATCTTTTCGCGGGGCATTCCGGAGGGCGGCTTCGTACGCCAACTGAGCCGATCGGGTTTGAACTGGGAGCAGATGAGCAGGTGGTCGGCTTTGGCCGCGCTGCGAACGTATTGCTGGTGAAGCGTTCGACGCCTCAAGGCGTGAGCGTGCTGGAGGCTCGCAAGGCTGGCGGCGAAGCCACGACAATAATGCGCCTCAACGCATCGCTCCAAGACGTCGATCCCCCGCGCGTGAGGCCGATCGTCCATTTGGGGCCAAACGGCGCTCAGCTGCGCAGTTGGCTGTACTTGCCCGCGTCCGCTGGCGCGAAGCCTCCCCTGGTGGTGCGGCCTTATCTGGGCGACAATTACGCCGCTGCGCCCTCGTCCCGCTCGCCGGTGCTCGGCCTTGCGGTCGATGTCCGTGTGTTGGTGGGGCAGGGCTACGCCGTGTTGCTTCCCAGCCTGCCGCTATCGATGGAAGATCGCGATCCAATGCAGGATCTGGCTGGCCGTGTCCTAGGTATCGTGGAGGCGGCCGCCATCCAGGCGCGGGGGGAGTTTGATCCTTCTCGCCTGGCGCTCTGGGGGCACAGCTATGGCGGCTACACCGCTCTTGCGGTGACGGGTCAAACCGATCGATTCCTGGCGGCGATCTCCATGAATGCGCCGACGGATCTGATCAGTCTTTATGGGGCCTTTCAGCCGGCTTGGCGGTCGGACCCTGAGGACGGAGTTTGGCCAAGCTGGCCAGCGGGCTGGGCCGAGGATTCACAAGGTCGCATGGGCGCACCGCCCTGGGCCGCGCCAAGCCGGTACGTAGCAAACAGCCCACTTTTTCTTGCTGGCGAGATCCGAACGCCCGTCATGCTCATCCATGCCGATCAAGATCCGGTTCCGCTCAGTCAAGCTGAGGAAATGTTCTCGGCCCTCTATCGTCAGAACAAGGACGCGATGATCGTTACTTACTGGGGAGAGGGGCACATTATCAGTAGCCCTGGTAACGTGCGCGACCTCTATGGAAGAGCATTGGGGTGGCTGGATTACTATCTGGCGCGCTCACCCCAAAGCTGGCGCCCGGCGCGCACGGAGTCGGGCGCATAGCATTGCCAATGGCGCACCCAGGCCTCGAGGGCGCAAGCGACCAACAGCTCGCTGCCTTCGCCTCGCCAGAAAAGCTGCTCTGGGTTTAGCGCCACTTCCAGGTGGCGGCGGTCGAGGACGCCGGCCTTCGCCAGGGTCCCGTCCAGAAGATAGGGGCGCAGGAAGTCTAGGCTGGCCGCGACGGTTTGGGCGTGGAAGGCCGTGAGTTCGCCCTTCTTTCGACGTCGCAGGACCATGGCTGGGACGCGGTCAGCGAAGGCGTGGCGAGCAAGCCCGCGTTCGCGGCCGCCCGCCGTCAGCGTTGCGGCCGGAACGCCCAGGCAGAATTCGGCGACTGGCTGGGCTGTAAGAGGATAGAGAAGACTGCCGCTTTCGGCGATCCTGCATTTTCCGGTGGCGACATGGGCGTTGGCAAGAGCAATGATCTGCAGGCGCTTTGCTGGGCTGAGCTTGGCGTCCGCGGGTGTCCAAGGGTGGCCCCTGCGCGCAACCTCGCGCGGCACGGCGGTGATTGAGAAGCTGCGCTGCTTAGGTCTGTCCTCGCCCAGCGCCTCGCAGAGTACGCTCCAGAGAGATCTGCGAAGCCTTTGGGCCATGGCTGGGCCCAGGGGTGACGTCAGGGCGCTGAGGCCGTGGCTGCGAATTTCATCGCTCCAGATGAGGGCGCTCGGCATTTGGTAGAAGACTGCATCGCCTCCCTGGCCTGAAACTAGACCGGTCGCGCCCATTTCAAGCATGCGCCGAGCGGCGTCCTCATCGCGCTCGGGGACAAGGGCGTTGAAGGCTGGTCGGACCGCCTTGGCCAGGGGTTTGAAGTCGGCCTCGGTGAGTGCGCGTACGGGCAGGTGCGCGCATGTCAGCGTAGCTCCGATGCGATCTGTCACGCTGCGGGCGTAGGCGCGCTCGTCCCCCTCAGGGCGGCTCGTGAAGTAGTTCAACCAGCCGGCCACGCGCTCTTGGATGCCAAGGCGGGCGATGGCGCCGGCAAGGATCGCTGAATCAAGGCCGCCGGAGACTTCGACCATCAGTCGCTCGTGCGCGCTCAGCAACGCCTTCACCGCGATGTCGACGCGCTCGGCGAGCGCCTCAGCCAGTTCGTCATTGGACGCGGCGGGCTTGCGGCGGAGAAATTGAGCTGGGGTCCAATGGGTATGACTCAAGGCCGGGGCGGCCATCGAACGCGAGGTCCCCGGCATGACATCGTAAGCCCCTTCAAGGGCGAGCTCTGCTGTGGCGAGGCTTGCAGCGGCCGCCAGGCGCGCGATGACGTTCCAGTCCAAGGCGAGCCGGGGCGGTCGCAGGGCCGAAGGCGCCTGCTCAAGGTCGTCGCAGACGAATGTCAGCGGCCCGTTTTGCCAGACCAGGCAATCGCGGCCCCCCGATGGATCGCGAAAGGCGCAAGGTGCGGGCGTTCCAAGAATCGCCACGTAGCGCCCGAACGCGTGCGCGCAAAGGCTCGCGATGAGGTCGCTCGAGGTCGCGCGCTGCGGACGGGGGCTGGCGACCCATGGTCTCCCGTCGCTGGCGTCATAAATCTCGCCGATCACAAAGCCTTCAGCGCCCAAGGGTCTGACGACCTCATTGTCTGAAGACGTCCAAAGGCGAAGGCTGGCGGTTCGCCCGGCCAGGCGCCAGGAACAGCTTGCATTGATCTGGGCTTGAGCTTGAGCCAGCGCTTGGCCATTCGCCTCCGGCGGCGCGTAAACGGCGAAATAGGCCATTAGGCCCTCACCGCCAGTATAGGTTCATATGCGATCAGCCGTTCGTGAGCATCATCCAGCACTATCTGGTCGGCTTGGATCCAGCAGTGAGCTCGAAAAGGCCAGGAGCGCACCCCAAACACCCAGTTGGCCCTCAGTCCTTTCCTATGCAGATAGCGCAGCAGCATGAAGGACCTAGCCAGGCACTTGCCCGAAACCGGGGCCAGCACAATCCAGGTTTGAAACCTTCGGGCGAGATCGCATGCGTGATCGGCGTCAGCCATCTGGCCCTCGCGAGCGCCAGAGCGCTCGACGAGCGTGATGAGCTGAGAGAGGCTTCGAGCGCGATAGTTCACCCAAAGATCAATGGTCGCGATCGCTGCTTCGCCGACATCCCGCCAACATAGTTTCGCTTTCGGCGGCTCTCCGATGTCGCCGAGCGGCTTTGGCGGGGGCTGATAGGAGAGATGGCCCCCTTGCGGCCATTCAACGCGCAAACCGGCCTTCGTGAGGGCGCAAGCCAAATCTGCGTTGGAATGCTTGATCTGTGGCCACGCCTTAAGGGCGTTTGGAACGCACATGTAAAGATTGCGCGTAAGATCGAGGATAATCATGTCGTCCTCGATAAGCGCAGAATGAATATCGCGACCAAGCTGGGCTGTTGCTGCGTTCATAGGGCGATCCCGAAGCGAGGGCGCCGGCGTACCGGCGCCCCCTGACTTTACTCGTCGTACTTCTCGTCCGGATTGAGTTCCTGCTCTTGCGTTCCGGTCGGAGAATTGGTTTCGGCGTTGGCGTCTCCGAGAATGAGAAGTTCGGTGTTGATGTCGGATGGCATTGTACTCTTCCATGTTTGCCGATCGAAAGTAATCGGTGGGGAAATTACGCAACTCATCACAGATGTAGTCAAATTATATCGAATCTATATTCTAATGATGGATTGTGTTTGTGCGAGCGTCTCTGATGCGGCGATCCGGCGCGCATGAAACGCGTTGAGGGCCGCTTCAAGAGGCGCTGAACTGTCGGCTCTGACAGCGTCCAGGAGGTTGGTGAGTTCAACCTCCAGGTCGGGCAGAACGTAGGGCTCCATTCTCCGGGCTGGAGCCAACTGATCTTGGAGGCGGCGTAGGTGGCGGGCCAGCGCAGGGCTGGCGCTGGCGCTGAGGAAAAGGAACAGGCGTTCGCTGCCGAGTTGGAAGGCCTCTGAGCCCCGCGTCTCGATGACTGCGCTCTCAAGCCGTTCCAGCGCGCTGCGCGTCTGTGGTCTGGTGTCTGCGCAGGCGATGTTCAGCACCGCATGTTGCAGACGAAATAGCTGTTGAATTTCGCGGGCGCTCAATTGAACGGCGAAGTAGCCTTGGCCGCGACGATCATCGAGCAGTCCATCTCCCGCAAGGCGGGAAAGCGCCTCCCGAACCGGGGTGGCGCTTAGGTGAAGGCGTCCGGCGATCTCAAGCGCTGTAAGACGTGCTCCAGAAGCATGCGCTCCGGCTCGCAATTCGCCGCGTAGCGCTTCGAGCGCGATCGCAAATGATTCCGGACGCTTGCGCATCGGGAAAGCCTCTCGATTTCAGGATAGACTGAATTATCGCTTCTCTGCTCCGCATCCAAAGGCAGTAACACGTCTTGCTTGGTCCCGATTACGACAATTTCTGTCATGTCGTTATAAGCAACAGATCTCCCACAGGGGAGAACTATACCGAGTTGGGTTTCGGGGCGGGGCGCGGGATCCTGGCTTCCAGGCCGATGCATTGCGCCCTTTTCCGGCGGTCCGCCCTCTTGTCTAGCTAGGGCTTGAGCGTTATCAGTTTTGATATCAGCGACCTATGGATGAAATGGAACTAGCTTACAGGGTGAAGTTGTCCCTATGTCTTCTGATGGAGATCAGCTCAGGCTTGGGAAGCCCGACCGCGACCTGACGCTTTCTGGCATCCTGAAGGCCTTGCGCGCCCATTGCGGCATGACCGCTGCCCAGGTGGCGGAAGGCATGGCGATGGATCTTCGCGCCTATCAGCGCTTCGAGGCCGGCGAAGGCTACCTAAGGGTCGAGCGCATCTTCCGTTTCGCCGCGGTCACCAACACCGATCCTTATGCGCTTCTCGCTAGCTTCAGACTTGGCGCGCCTGAGCTGGCCCTTGCCTGCGCTGACAATAAGTTCGTCATGCTGCTGATAGCTCACTTGCGTGAGCTGTATGAGGAGAAAGGCGCCGACATTCGTCGCCTCCAGCCGCAAGTCATTATCGAAGTTCTGAGCGCGGCCTTTTCTGCGCTCGGCGATGAGGTGGAGGCTGCTCGCGCTTTGAGTGAGAAGTGGCTTGGAAAGTCGGGTCGGGGCGACCCCCCGGAGGAGAGCGACTAACGCACGACAAAATTCGTCATGATGAGTGTCAACACATGACGTAGACGGCCAGTATCGGCGCGATATATCCAAATAATATTCAAGTTTCGGCTGCGGCTTTCTCTTAGGCGCGCTCTGCGCCGGCGACAGCGAGTGACGACGCATGAAGTTGGGAACGCGCCTTTGCGGAATTTTGCTCGGAGCAGCAATTGGGCTCCAGGGGGCGACCCAGTATGC
>JAEXKM010000301.1 GCA_023445705.1 Pseudomonadota bacterium | reverse complement strand
GTCTGGGGCAGCCAGCAGGCCAACCTCTTCCCCGGCGCGAAGTACGACGGGGTCACCGGCATGTGGTACGGCAAGGCCCCGGGCGTCGACCGCACGGGCGACGCCTTCAAGCACGCCAACTTCGCGGGGACCTGGGCCAAGGGCGGAGTGCTCGCCGTGGCCGGCGACGACCACACCTGCAAGTCCTCGACCCTGCCGTCGCAGTCCGAATACGCGTTCCAGGACTTCGAGATGCCGGTCCTTTCGCCGGCGGACGTCCAGGAGGTCCTCGACTACGGCCTGATGGGGATCGCCATGTCGCGGTTCTCGGGCCTCTGGGTCGGACTGATCGCGCTGGCCGACACCATGGACTCCGGCGCGACGATCGACGTCTCATTGAGCCGCCATCGTCAGGTTTCCCCACCAAACTTCCATATACCGGCCGGCGGGCTGGGCATCCGGCTCAAGGATCAGCCGCTGGAGAAGGAGCGCCGGCTCCGCAATTTCAAGATCCCCGCGGCCCTCGCCTTCGCCCGCGCCAACCGCATCGACCGGGTGATGCTGGCCGCCGCGCGCCCGCGCTTCGGCATCGTCTGCCAGGGCCAGGCCTACAAGGACGTCATCGAAGCCTTCGCGGCCATGGGCCTGTCGCAGCAGGAAGTCTCGGACCTCGGCGTCTCGATCTACAAGGTCGGCATGCCCTGGCCGCTGGAGCCGACCGGTATCCGGTCGTTCGCCGCGGGCCTCGAGACCCTGATGGTGGTCGAGCACAAGCGGCCGCTGATCGAGACCCAGGCCCGGGCCGCGCTCTACGATCTGCCCGCCCATGCGCGCCCGAAAATTATAGGTAAGGTCGACGAGCAGGGGCATGCGCTGCTCTCGGAGCTCGGTTCGCTGTCGGTGGCCGAGATCGCGCTGGCGATCGCCGACCGGCTGCCGCAAGGCCCGCACTCGGAACGGGTGAACGACTATCTCGCCCGGGTCTCGGCCGCCTCGATGGCGGCGGTGACCCTGGCGGCCGAACAGCAGCGCAAGCCGTTCTTCTGCTCCGGCTGCCCGCACAACTCGTCGACGCGGCTGCCGGAGGGCTCTCGCGCCCTCGCCGGCATCGGCTGCCACTACATGGCCAGCTTCTCCGACCCGCAGACCGACCTGAACAGCCACATGGGCGGGGAGGGGCTGACCTGGGTCGGCTCGGCGCCATTCACCGAAGAGCCGCACGTCTTCGTCAACCTGGGCGATGGCACCTACAACCACTCTGGTTCGCTGGCGATCCGAGCCTCGGTGGCGGCCAATTCGCACGTCACCTACAAGCTGCTGTTCAACGACGCGGTGGCGATGACCGGGGGCCAGGCGGCCGAGAGCGGCTTCACCCCCGCCCAGATCACCCGCCAACTCGCCTCGGAAGGCGTCGCCAAGACGGTGATCGTCGCCGACGATCCCAGCCGCTATGACGGCGTCACCGACCTCGCGCCTGGCGTCGAGGTGCGGCCGCGCACCGAGCTGATCGCCGTGCAGGAAATGCTGCGCGACACGCCCGGCACCACCGTCCTGCTCTACGACCAGGTCTGCGCCACCGAAAAGCGCCGCCGGCGCAAGCGCGGCAAGATGGAGGCGGCGACCAAGCGCGTCTTCATCAACCCGCTGGTCTGCGAAGGCTGCGGCGACTGTTCGAAGAAGTCGAACTGCGTCTCGGTCGAGCCGCTCAACACCGAGTTCGGTCGCAAGCGCAAGATCAACCAGTCGACCTGCAACGCCGACTATTCCTGTCTCGAGGGCTTCTGCCCGTCCTTCATCACCATCGAGGGCGGCGAGAATCCGCAGGCCAAGTCCTTGCCGGCGCTGACGGCGGACTCGACCCCGCTGCCGTCGATCGAGCCCCTGCACGGGGTGCGCAATATCGTCTTCACCGGCATTGGCGGCACGGGGGTGACCACCGTGGCCTCGATCCTGGCCATGGCCGCCCACGTTGACGGGCGCGCCGCCTCGGTGGTGGACATGACGGGCCTGGCCCAGAAGGGCGGGGCGGTGTTCTCGCACGTCCGCATCGGCGAGACCGAGGAAACCGTCATCGGGGGCCGCGTGCCGGCCGCCTCCGCCCACGTCCTGATCGCCTGCGACATCCTCTCGGCGGCCGGCGCAGACGCCCTGGCGCTCTACGCCAAGGACCGCACCATCGCCGTGGGCAACGAGGACTTCGCGCCGACCGCCGACTTCGTCACCGACCGTGACGTGCGTTTCGACAGCACGGCCATGTCCCGCCGGATCAAGGCCGCGACCAAGGCCTATGATGAATGCCCGGCCCATCACCTGGCCGAGCGGAACTTCGGTGACGCGATCTACGCCAACATGATCATGGTCGGCTTCGCCTGGCAGAAGGGGCTGATCCCGATCTCCAGCCGCGCCGTCTATCGGGCCATCCGCCTGAACGGGGTGGAGGCCGAGGCCAACCTGCAGGCCTTCGAACTGGGTCGCCGGGTCGCCGACGATCCGAGCCTGGCGGTCGCGGCCGAGGACAAGACCCCGACGCCGGAGACCATGTCGCTGGACGAGCTGATCGCCCATCGGACCAAGGAACTCACCGCCTACCAGAACACCGCCTACGCCAGGCGCTATGCCGACCGCATCGCGCAGGTCGCCGCCGCCGAGGCGCCCCTGGGCTCGCAGGCCCTGACCCGCGCCGTGGCGATCAGCCTCTACAAGCTGATGGCCTACAAGGACGAGTATGAGGTCGCCCGGCTCTATACTGACGGCCGCTTCTCGGCCGAGCGGAACGAAGCCTTCAAGGGCGGCAAGGCCAAGGTGCTGCTCGCCCCGCCGCTGCTCGCGCCCAAGGGGCCGGACGGCAAGCCCCGGAAGATGGAGTTCGGCGGCTGGATGCTCGACCTCGCCTTCCCGGCGCTGGCCAGGATGAAAGGCCTGCGCGGCACGGCGCTCGACATCTTCGGCCGCACCGAGGAGCGGAAGATGGAGCGCGGGTTGATCGCCGAGTACGAGGCAGGTCTCGACAAGCTGCTCGGCAAGCTCGACGCCGACCACCTGCCGCTCGCCGTCGAGATCGCCGCCACGCCCCAGGACATCCGCGGCTTCGGCCATGTGAAGGACGCGTCGGTGAAGGTCGCGAAGGCCAAGGAAGCCCGACTCTGGAAACGGTGGGAGGACGCCTGACAGGACGCCCGCCGGCTAGGTGGGACGCGGCCGGTCGCGTCCCACTTTTCGTCGGCTAGTCGCCCGAGGTTTCCATGGCCGCCTTGGCCGCGGCCATCATCTTCTCGAAGGCTCCGCTGCGAATGAGTTCGCGGCGCTCCTCGAGTCCGCGGTGAAGTTCGGCCAGAACCTTGGCGGCGTGTTCGTTCTGTTGGATGGCCGTCCACCAGCCGGCGACGTTCGTGGCCTGCGGGATCGGATTTGCCACACCGGTCCCCGGGAGGACGTTCTCCACCAGAAATAGGGCGGGGACGAGAGCGCAGTCGGCGAGAGTCAGTCGGCCGGAACACGCGTAGCCGTCCGTCCCGATCATCTTGTCGAGCGCCTTGATGTTTCGCACCACCTGGCCTCCCAGCAGGTCCACGACACCCTGGTCCCGATCGGCGGCGCGGCTCTGTGGCGAGAGCATGAACATGTTGTTCATGAGGTAGACGTCGCCGATCCGCGCGATGGTGCGGATGTGGGCTGTCTCCCGCGGGGTCGCGCCCAGCAGCGAAGGTTCCGGAAAGACCTCCTCCAGATACTCGGCGATCACTTCGGACTCCGGCATCAGGTCGCCGTCGATGTCCAGAACCGGGATGCGGCCGATCGGCAAGCGCTTGCGGAACGAGGGCAACCCGAAGTCGGCCGGGCGTTCGAGGGCTATGCTGGTGATGCCCTTGGCGTAAATTTGCATCCGCACCCGGGCGGAATAGGGGCTGAGATCGCCGGAATAGAGCTTCATCATGGAGGCGCGCGCTTCTTGGTTTGGTGCTGTTGGAAGGCCGGTCTCGATCAAAGAGAACCACGGATTCTTTGCGCTGGGCAGGGCCTCGCGGTCACTGGCGACATGGAAGGCCGAGTGGCGCGACTACCATACCCCTAGCGCAGCGATCACCCCTGCCGGGTGCGAGATCATCGCCAGATGGTTCGCCTCGATCCGGGTCACGGGCCAGCCGCGCTCTTCGGCTCGCTGGGCGTTGGTCTCGTAACCTTCGCTCAGGCGAACGAACCGCGCTGGCAAGGCCTCCCACTCCTCATGGTCGGGCGCCTTGGCCTGGAGAAACTCGAACGGCACGGCCGGTATGTCGGCCAGGACGGAGGCTCTTGTCTGCGGGTCGGGAAGCCATGCCTCCAGGATGGCCCGTGGAAACCAGTGGTTCCACTTGGGCAGCAAACCGTCTGCGGAGGTGACAGCTCTGAACTGCTCGATCTGCGCTGCTGGCGCCACCTCAACGGAACTCTTGCCGGGATGAGGCAGGACGGCGTCGACGAAGATAAAGCCATGCAGGTTGACCGCGAAGGCCGCCAAGCTCGGCGCGATGGGCCCTGCGCCGCTGTGGAGCACGGCGACCCAGGCCTCCGAATCTGCTTGAGCGATGATCCTTCGGCCTGCGCCGTCGTACCAGTCCGGGCCGCTCACGCCTCCGTAGCGCACCACGTGGGCGCGTCGCATGGCCCCGGCGACCAAGCTCCACGTGCTGGGTCCGACAAATGGGCTGTGTATGAGCGCCAGACGCATCAGGAGCGCGGCCTTAGCGTCCGCGACATCTCGGTCGTGGGCGACCAACCCATCTGTTCATAGAGGGGCCGCCCCTGCTGCGTGGCATGCAGGACGGAGTAGGTCAGGCCCCTGCGGTCGGCTTCGGCATGACAAAGTTCCATCAGGCGCTTGCCGTGGCCCAAGCGCCGGTAGCGAGGCTCAACGAACATATTGAGCACATATCCGCGCTCGCCCTGGTCGGGATGTGCGGGATGCGGAGGCCAGTCGAGGACCATCATTCCGACGCCCGCTATGACTTCCTCATCATCGAGAACGAACCAGCCGAAATACCGGCCATCCGCGAGGCGTGGTTGCAGCCACTTCCGAAAATTACCGGTCATGGGCGCGACTATCGCGTCCGCGCGGCTTCGCGGATGGCGGCGGTCAGGGCGTCACGGGCGGCGTTGAGCTCGTCGGTGTCCGCTTCCGGCCAGGCCGAGTTGATCGCGATCACCAGTTTGTCCTTCGGGAAGGTGGTGATGGCCTGGCCGAAGATGCCGAGGGCCTCGTAGGCGTCGCCGGCGGGATTGATCCACCAGAAGTAGCCGTAGCCGCCGCGCTTGGGATCGTTCGGATCGACGGCGATACGCGATGTGGTCGCCTGTTGAACCCAGCCGGGAGGCAGGACGTCGCGTCCGCCGGCCTTGCCCCCACCCAGCATGAACATGCCAACGCGCCCGTAGTCGCGCAGGGTCATGGACATGCAGCAGCCGCCGCGTTCATGGCCGGCCACGTCCTCGACCCAGATGGCGTCCTGCTCCATGCCGAAGGGCGCCCAGATCTTCTCGGACAGATAGGTCGAAAGCGGTTTGCCGACGGCGTTGGAGACCAGCACGCCGACCAGATCGGTCTCGCCGGTCGAGTAGTGGAAACGCGTTCCCGGCGTGCTCTCTCGGGGCAGCTTGCGCATGTAGCTGACTACGGGATTGACCCCCGGCTCACCGGCCGAGAGGCCGACCTTGGCGACGTCGGAGTTAAGGTCGGTATAGTCCTCGTTCCAGCGCACGCCCGAGGTCATGGTGATCAGTTGGCCGACGGTGACGCCGTCGTAGCCGCCGCCTTTGAGCTCGGGGATGTAGGTGGTCACCGGCTCGTCGAGGCTCTTGATGTAGCCGTCCTTGATGGCCGCGCCGACCAGGGTCGAGGTGACGGACTTGGCGACCGAGAAGGAGGTCCAGCGATCCTGGGCCGTGCGATCCAGGCCATAGCGCTCCAGCACGACCTTGCCGTCCTTGATGACCAGGAGGCCCGAGACGCGATAGGCGGTCATGTATTCGTCGAGGGTGAGGCGCTTGCCGCCGATCGGGATGCTCACCTTGGCGTCGATCGGTTGGCCGGGGGGCAGGGCGAAGACGTCCGCGCCGCGCTTCACCACCTTGTGGGCGGTCAGCTTCTCCATCGACTTGTACCCGCTCTTCTGCTGCTCGGGCGACCACATCAGGATCGAGGCGCCCATCGGCGGCGGGCTTTCCTGGGCGATGGCCAGGCCCGGCGCGACGATGGCCAGCGCCAGGGTGCAGGCCAGGGTTTTCTTCCTCATGTGGTTCCTCCCGCTTGTTTTAAGGCCAAGCTAGGAGAGGCGGCGCGATTTGCCTATGGCGCGCGGCGTTCGGCGGTAGGCAAGCCGCCAGCCCTCGGCTAGGCCTAGGGCATGGCGGATTTCGATTTCGACGCGGTGGTGGTGGGCGCTGGGGCGGTCGGCCTGGCCTGCGGTTACGCGCTGTCCCGGCGCGGCCTGGTGGTGGCGGTGCTGGAGAGCGGCCCGATCATCGGGGAGGGGATCTCCGCCCGGAACTCCGAGGTCATCCACGGCGGCCTCTACTATCCCACCGGCTCGCTCAAGGCGCGGCTCTGCGTGCAGGGGCGCCGGGCGCTCTATACGTTTCTCGACGCCCACAAGGTCGCCTACGACCGTTGCGGCAAGCTGGTGGTGGCGACCAACATCGACGAGGTCGGCCGCCTGGACGGCATTCTTACGCAGGCGCTGACCAACGATGTCGAAGGCATGGCGCGGGTCACCAAGGCCCAGGCGTTGGCGATGGAACCTCAGCTCCAGTGCGAGGAAGCGCTGATCTCGCCGCAGAGCGGGGTGTTCGACAGCCACGGCTACATGCTGGCGCTGCAGGGTGAGATCGAGGCGGCCGGCGGGGCGGTGGTGACCTCCACGCCGTTCGAGGCCGCCCGGCCGCTGGAAGGCGGAGGGTTCTCCATCCGGGCCGGCGGCGCCGAGCCGACGACGCTGAGCGCGCGGTTGCTGGTGACCGCGCCGGGGCTCTCGGCCCAGGCGGTGGCCGCCGAGA
>JAEXKM010000260.1 GCA_023445705.1 Pseudomonadota bacterium | reverse complement strand
CGCTACACCAGAGCGCTTAGACCCGACGATGATGTCGAGTGGTGTTGCTTGGGTGAGAGTCGGGCGCGCGGCGAAACCCGACCTCGGCAACTGGGCGCGACAGGCGGGGCACGCCGCTACCTCGCCGGAGGCTCCGTTTCAGCGCGTACGATGCGTTCGACTTCCTTGAATGGAAGATGAGCGCTTGGCGACGTATTGACGAGCGCCGCCACTGACACGTCCGGGCCGCTCAGACTGAAGAGCGAGGCGGTGAAGCCATCGATCGCGCCACCATGCGAAATCTCGGTTTCCCCGCCTTCGCCAGCCAAAAAAACGCCCAAGCCGTAGCGAATGGGGCGGCGCGCTCCATCCTTTGTAGGTTGGGTGGGAAGACTGCCGTCGATCAGGCGAGCAGGAGTGATCATCTCCGCGTAGCTTTCGGGGCGCAGCACCTTGCCGTGGATTAGGGCGTGGCTCCACGCGAGCAGGTCTCCAACCGACGATCTCATGGCGCCGGCCGCGAATGGCACGCTCATGTCGACCAGATTTGTGTTGATCCAACCGATCTGGTCGGCGGTCAGGCGATCATAGCCAGAAGCCCTTCCCGGGACGATGTCAGCCGAGCGATCCAACGCGGTCGAGTTCATTCCCAAGGGAGCAAAGAGCCGGGTCTTCATGAACCTTTCCAGGGGTTCTCCGGAAACCCGTTCGATGATCGCGCCCGCCAAAGCGTAGTTCGAGCTTGAATACCGCCAGTTCGTCCCTGGCGCGAAGTCATGCAGCGACTTGATGTCAGCACGTAGGCCACCAGTTCGTCGGTGCTGTGGGGAAGCAGCGTTTCACGGCGAAAGCCGGGCCGTCCAACATAGTCGGCGATGCCCGACGTGTGGGTCAGCAACTGACGGATGGTGGTCGGATCCTCCGCAGGGAACTCCCTGATGTACCCGGATACACGATCATCGATGGCGAGTTTGCCGTCTTCCTGCAGCAACAGCATCGCGGCGGCGGTGAACTGCTTGGTCAGCGATCCGATCCGAAAGATGGTGTCGGGCGTGGCTGGCGTTCCTGTCTCGAGGTTCGCGGACCCATATCCGCGAGCAAAGACGACCTCGCCTCGCCGCATGACGGCCACGGCCCCTCCCGCGGTCCAGCCGCTCGTCACGGGGGCCTGCATGGCGGCGTCGATCGCCGCTTCAGCCTTGGCCGAAAGGGGCTGAGCCAGGCACGGCCCCGACGTGGCCAGACCCGCGATGAACGCGCAAACCAATCGCGGACCAAACAAATCCCACCCCCCGGCACCGTGGCCGCCTACTTCGCCGATCCTGGACCCGGACAGCAAGAGGAATGGGCTCACATGGCCAGCCCCGGGCCCTCGCGCGTGAAATCGCGCCTTGCCGGCCGCCGGGCCCCAAGGCAGCTTCACGTCCAAAACACGCCGCATGGCGCGGATGCGGAGGGGACGGCGGATGTATCACCAGGGTAATCGCGATCTCCAGGACGCGTTCGGCAGCCGTGCGCTGGCCGATCGCCTGGAACACCATCTGCGCCGCGACCGGTTCAACGACGACGACGCAGCCTTCATCGCCGCCCAGAGCTTCTTCTTCCTGGCCACCGCCGATGCGGAGGGGCGGCCCGACTGCTCGTTCAAGGGCGGCGCGCCCGGCTTCGTGACGGTCGCCGCCCCCGACCTGCTGCTGTTTCCCGACTATGACGGCAACGGCATGTTCAAGAGCCTGGGCAACGTGGCGGTCAATCCCTGGGTCGGCATGCTGTTCATGAGCATGGGCGAGAAGCCGCGCCGCCTGAGGGTGAACGGCGTCGCAGAGGTCCTGCGCGAGGATCCCCGCATGGAGGCCATGCCCGGCGCGCAGCTCCTGGTCGCCGTCAGGCCGGTCGATATCTTCCCCAACTGCCCGAGGTACATTCCTCGAGCCGAAGGCTTGGCGCCCTCGAACGATTGCCCGGGGCCGGGGATCGAACCCGAGGAGCCGAAGTGGAAGAGCTTCGGGATTTTCAGCGACGTCGTGCCGCCGCGGCGGCGATAGCGCCATCCGAGCTCAGAACGCCTCGCCGCGGCTGCTCCCAGCTTGCGCCACCCCAACCACCGATTAGAACGTTCCGCATGTCCGAGACCTCGTCCAATCCCGCCTACGACATCTCCTTGAGCCCGGTTGCGCCGGGGCGATGGACGACGCTGGCCGCGCCTGAGTGGCGCAATCCCGGCGGCGGGCTGTGGGGCGGCTACGCGCTCGGCCTCTGCGTTCGCGCCCTGGAAGCCGAGGCGACGGCGGGCGAGGTCCTATCCATGACCCTGACCTATGCCGCCGCCCTGCCGTCCGGCGAGCTTGACGTCCGAACGCGGTGTCTGAGGCAGGGCGCGTCGATCGGCTTCTGGGAGGTCGAGCTGCGCCCGCAGGGCGTCGAGGATGTCGGCGTGCACGGCATGGTCACCTTGGCGCGTCGCCCGCCGACGCCGCCCTTCGCGTTCGCGACTTTCCCGCAGGCCCCGCGTCCGGAAGACCTGCCGAGCCCTGAGCATCCCGGTGGTCCCGCCCACTTCGGCGCGTCGGCCTTCGAGCGGCGGACGCTGGATGGCTTCCCGCCCAAGCCCGGCGGGGATTCCCGATCGCTGGCATGGGTTCGGCCGCGGGCCGGGGTCTGGGACAAGGCGCTGCTGGCCATGGTGACGGACAATTCCGCGCCGCGCGCGATGTATGCGTTGGACCGGGTCATGACCACGACCCTCTCGCTGACGGCGTACCTGCACGCGCCCGTCGAGGAGCTCGCCGCGCTCGGCGACGACTTCATCCTGATCGAGTGCGAAGGCCGCGTCGGCGGCGGAGGCGCTTCGGACGAGCGCTCGAGCTACTGGTCGCGGGACGGACGGCTGCTGGCGACCAGCGAACAATTGGCCTGGTACCGTCAGGCCCCGCCTCCGTCGGCGGAATAGGGAAGCCGGCTACGGGGCGACGGCGACCGCCGCCCCGCCTCCAGTTCTTCTTACCTGAACGCCTTGCGCACGTTCACGCCGATGGTGCGCGGCGCGGCCGAGATGACGTAGGTCCGGCCCACGCTGGTCGCGCCAGCGGTCTTCGACAGGATCGCTTCGTCGTCGAACAGGTTCGTGACGAACAGATAGGCGCCCCAGCCGCCTTCGTCCGACTCCACGCCCACGCGCGCATTGACCAGCTCATAGGCGTCGATCTTGCGGGCGTAGACGTAGGAGGTCCGCAGTTCGTTCCACGAGCTGCCCACGTGGTTCAGGTCGGCCCGGGCGAAGCCGTTCAGACCTTCGGTGAGCGGCCAGACGTACTGAGCCGAGATCGCGCCCTGGAACTTCGGCACGTACGGAATCCGGTCGCCCTTGAGGCCGGCGTTGGGGATCGTGCTGCCTGCGCCCGGCTGGTCCTCGGTCAGTTCGGCGTTCATCACCGAGAAGTTCGCCGTGAGCGAGAGGCCGGTGATCGGGTTCAGCGCGCCTTCGGCTTCGATACCGCGGATGCGCGCCTTGCCGGCGTTGCCGATGTAGCTGAACGCGCCGTTCGGGGTCAGAATCCGGACCTGCATGTCGCTCCAGTCGATCTGGAAGATGTCGGCGTTCAGGGTCGCGCGACGGTTCCAGAAGGCCGACTTCACGCCGACTTCGTAGTTCCAGAGCTGGTCAGATTCATAAGGGGTCAGGTTGCCCGGCAGGCCCAGGACCTGATTGGCGCCGCCTGGGCGATAGCCCTGCGAGGCTTCCGCATAGACCATGACGTCAGGCGTGATCTTGTAGGATCCGTTGAAGCGGAACACCCAGCCCTTCTCGTCCGACTGGACGAGGGTCGGCGGAGTCACCACGGCCCCGACCAGGATCGACGGGACCAGCGTCTCGCCGATGATGTTCTTGGTGTACTTGAAGTACCGGGCGCCGGCGGTCAGGTTCAGTTTGTCCGTGACGTCGTAGGTGATTTCGCCGAAGCCGGCATATTGCTTCAGGGTGTCGT
>JAEXKM010000258.1 GCA_023445705.1 Pseudomonadota bacterium | reverse complement strand
CCCTAGACGTGATCGCCGCCGACCCTGCGCTGGCGGGCCTGCCGCTGGCCAAGGCGCGGCGGTTCACGCAGGCCCTGAATCTGCCCGAAGCGACCAGCGCGGTGGTGCCCGTCGTGCTGGGTGATGCGGCCCGGACCCTGGCCGCAGCCCAGGCGCTGGTGGCTCAGGGCTTCCTGGTGGTGGCGATCCGTCCGCCGACCGTGCCGGCGGGCACGGCGCGCCTGCGGGTGGCTTTTACCGCCGGTCATCCCGACGCCGAGATCGATCGGCTGGCCGAGGCGGTCCGGCCGCTGATCGCGTCCGCCGCATGAGCCGCCGCCTGTTCATAGCCGGCGCTCACACCGACGTGGGCAAGACCTATGCGGCCTGCGCCATCCTGCGGGAGGCGAGGGCGGGCGGGCGCTCGGTACAGGCGCTGAAGCCGGTGGTCAGCGGCTTCGATCCCGACGACTGGGCGGCCAGCGATCCAGGCCGGCTGCTCAGCGCGCTGGGCCGGCCCCTGACCATGACCGAGCTGCGCGCGGTGTCGCCGCTGCAGTTCGTCGCCGCCCTCTCCCCGCCGATGGCGGCGCGGCTGGAGGGCGTGGACCTGCGGCTCGAGGTGCTTGAGCGGTTCTGCCGCGAGGGCCTGACCGCGAGCGCCGCGGACCTCACGCTGGTCGAAGGGGTCGGCGGGGTGATGTCGCCCATCGCCGAGGACGCCACGGGGCTGGACCTGATGATCGCGCTGGGCCTGCCGAGCGTCCTGGTCGGCGGGTCATATCTCGGCGGGGTCAGCCACACCCTGACCGCCATCGAGACCCTGCGGGCGCGCGGACTTGCGATCGAGGCGGTGGTGGTGAGCCAGGACGGATCTCCCGACGCGCCGGATTTCGAACAGACGGTCGAGAGCGTCGCCCGGTTCGCAGGTGGGCTGCGTGTGATCGCTGCGCGCCGCGGCGACGAGGCCTGGGCCCGGGCGCTGCTTTAGAGTCTTTGGATGCTGAGCATTTTCTTCGCCGAACCGGGCGGCCACTTCGGCGGAAAATGCTCTAGCCGGCCGCGCCGCGGAGGCGCTGGGCGTAGGCCAGCACTCCCATGCCGACGAGGGTCGAGAGGATCGAGCCGGCGATGACGCCCATGCGGACCTCGGTCTGGGCGAGGGTGTCGTTGGGATCGAAGGCCAGGCCGCCGATGAACAGGCTCATGGTGAACCCGATCCCGCACAGCAGCGAGACGCCGTAGAGTTCCAGCCACTTGGCGCCGGTCGGGCGGCGGGCGAGCTTCAGCCCGATGGCCAGGGCTGCGAAGCCGAAAACGCCGACCTGCTTGCCGATGAAGAGCCCGAGCGCGATCCCCAGGGGCACCGGGTTGAGCAGCGTCGTCAGCGACAGGCCCGAGAACGAGAAGCCACGGCCGCGAAGGCGAACAGGGGCAGGATCAGATAGGCGACATAGGGGTGCAGGCTTTCCATGAAGTGCTTGAGGGGGCCTTCATGACCTGGCTTGCGCGGGTCGATGGGGACGGTCATGGCCGCGGCGACGCCGGCCAAGGAGGTGTTGACCCCGCTCTTCAGGCAGAAGGCCCAGGCCAGCGCGAAGCAGGCCGCATAGAAGAGGTAGGGCGCGGATTTCCACTGGGACATCAAGGCCATGAGCCCGATGGACGCGGCCGCGCCGGCCAGGGCGTACATGTTGACGTCCGAGGTGAACAGGATCGCGATCAGAGCGACCGCGCCCAGATCGTCGGCGATGGCCAGGGTCAGCAGGAAGATCCGAAGGGCTGGCGGCAACCGCGGCCCGGCCACGGCGAGCGCGGCCAGGGCGAAGGCGATATCCGTGGCGGTCGGCGTCGGCCAGCCCTGTGGCGCGCCGCCGGCCCCTGCGTTGACCAGCAGATAGATCAGGGCCGGCGCAGCCATGCCGCCAATCGCGGCCAGCACGGGCAGCGCCAGGCGCCGGGGATTGGAGAGTTCGCCGCGCAGGATCTCGTGTTTGATCTCCAGGCCGACGACGAAGAAGAAGATCGCCATCAGGCCTTCCTTGATCCACCGGTAGACCGGCTTGACCTCGTGGAAGGCCCCGATCTGGATCGGGATCTCGTGCTTGATGAAATTGAAATAGGCGTCCGACCACGGCGAGTTCGCCAGCACCACAGCCAAAAGCGCCGCGCTGGTCAGGATGATCCCCGAAGCGGTTTCGGTTTTCAGGAAGTCGAGGGTCAGTCGGCGCGCCATGGCCTCGGTTAGCATGGGTCGCAGGCGGCCAACACGCCAATCGGACATTGCTGGCGCCGATTTGATCGCCCATTTGAGACCGATGCCTGTCTCGCCCGCCTATCGCCCCGAACCGCATGTCCAGGAACTGGGGGGCGAGTTCTTCGATCCGGTGAGCGCGGCCGACTTTCCGATGGCCCTGCTGCGGTTCCGCAACGACCGCGCCGCGGCCAGCGTCGGGCTGGAGACCCTAACCGACGAGGAATGGGTCGCGCACTTCGGCCGCTTCCAGCCACTGCCCGATAACCTGCCCCAGCCGCTGGCCATGCGGTATCACGGCCACCAGTTCCGAGTTTACAATCCCGACCTCGGGGACGGCCGCGGCTTCACCTTCGCCCAGATGCGGGAAGCCGGGGCTGACCGGCTGCTGGACCTGGGGACCAAGGGGTCGGGCCAGACGCCCTGGTCGCGCAGCGGCGATGGCCGCCTGACCTTGAAGGGCGGAGTGCGGGAAGTGCTGGCGACGGCGATGCTGGAGGCGCTGGGCGTTCCCACCTCACGCTCCTTCTCGCTGATCGAGACTGGCGAGCAACTCATGCGGGGGGACGAGCCGAGCCCGACGCGGTCATCGGTGCTGGTGCGGCTGTCGCACAGCAACATCCGCTTCGGGACCTTTCAGCGGCAGGCCTTCTCCCAGAAGTCCGAAGAGGTGGGCCAGCTCGTCGACCACGTGGTCGCCTATTACTATCCGGAGCTGGCGCAGGCGCCCGACAAGGGGTCGGCGTTGATGGCGGCGGTGGTCGCGCGCGCTGCGCGGCTGACGGCGCGGTGGATGGCGGCGGGCTTCGTGCACGGCGTGCTGAACACCGACAACATGAACATCACCGGCGAGAGCTTCGACTACGGCCCGTACCGGTTCCTGCCCTATAACGATCCCAACTTCACGGCGGCCTATTTCGACACCGCCGGTCTCTACGCCTTCGGCCGACAGCCTGAGAGCGTGTTCTGGAACCTGCAGCAGCTTGGCGGCTGCCTCAGCCTGGTGAGCCCGTCCGAGCCCCTGGTCGAGGCGCTGAACGATTTTGGCCCGGCCTATCGGCGGGAGCTGGCGGGCGCGCTGCTCAACCGACTGGGCCTTCAGCGCGGCGACGAGGAGGCCGAGGTCGCCTTCGCCAACGCCACCTTCCGTGCGATCGCCGAGGGCGGGCAGGCGCTGCGCTGGGAACCGTTCTTCTTCGACTGGTTCTGCGGAGACGAGGACCGGGCGATGCGTGGCGCGCGAGGGGAACTCTACGGCGGCGAGGCCTTCGCCGAGTTTCGGCGCCTGCTGAAGGGCTTCGAGCCCGAACGGCCGGAGCGACTGACGCACGGCTATTTCGCCCAGCCGGAGCCGCAGGAGCTGCTCTACGACGAGATCGAGGCGATCTGGGCCGGCATCGCCGAGCGGGACGACTGGAGCGCGTTCAACGCCAAGCTGGCGGCGATCGAGGCGGCGCGGACCGCTTGGAGGCTTGGGCGCTGAGGCGCCTATCCGGTCCCAGCTATGCCTCGCCCTCGGCCTGCAGGCTGTCGAGGTGGAGGCGGATGTGGGCGGCTTCCGGCGCGGAATTGGCCAGGGCGATGGCCTGGTCGAAGGCGGTCCGGGCGTCGCGATTGCGGCCGAGCTGCATGAGGTATCGGCCCTTCGCGCCGTGGAAATAGAAATAACCCGAGAGCTTGTCGGCGAGGGGCTCGATCATGGCGAGCGCGGCTTCCGGCCCTTGCGTCTTGGATATGGCCACCGAGCGGTTGAGGGTGATGACCGGCGAGGGGGTCATCGCTTCCAGGGTGGCGTAGAGCCGGTCGATGCCGGCCCAGTCGGTGTCGACGGCCTGGGCTGCACGAGCGTGCAGGGCGGCGATGGCCGCCTGGACCTGGTAGGGACCAGGATTGGCGTGGCGCAGGGCCTTGTCGAGGAGCGCCAGGCCTTCGGTGATCATCTGCCGGTTCCAGCGGCCGCGGTCCTGATCGTCGAGCAGAACGATCTGGCCGTCCTCATCGAAACGGGCGGCGGCGCGCGAGTGCTGCAGCAGCATGAGGGCGGCCAGACCCATGATCTCGGGTTCTGTCGGAAAGAGCCGCAGCAGCAGGCGGGAAAGCCGGATCGCCTCTTCGGCGAAGGGGGCGCGGGCGTCAGCTTCGGCGACGGTCGAGGAATAGCCCTCGTTGAAGATCAGGTAGATGACCGAGGCGACAGTGGCCAGCCGTTCGGCGCGCTCGATCGCGCCGGGGGCTTCGAAGGCGACGTCGGCCTGGCCGATCTTGGCCTTGGCGCGGGTGATGCGCTGTTCCATGGCCGCCTCGCTGACCAGGAAGGCGCGGGCGATCTGCCGAACGGAAAGACCGCTGACGATGCGCAGCGCCACAGCCACCTGCTGGACGGCCGGGAGGTCGGGGTGGCAGCAGATGAACAGCAGCCGCAGGATGTCGTCGCGATAGTCCGAGCCGTCCAGGCGCTCGGCCAGGGGCGCTTCGACGTCGTCGAGGTCGGAGATGGTCTCTTCCGAGGGGAGAGCCTGTTGGCGAGCGCGGCGGCGGACGGAATCGATGCCGCTGTTGCGGCCCACCAGGATGAGCCAGGCCGCCGGATCGCGGGGCGGTCCCTTCTGCGGCCACGACTTGAGGGCGCGAAGGCAGGCGTCCTGGAACGCCTCCTCGGCCAGGTCCAGGTCGCGGAAATAGCGCAGCAGAGCGCTGACCGCCTGGGGGCGGGCGGAGGTCAGCGCGGCGTCTATCCAGGCGGGGTCGGTCACGTAAGCTCCAGCTCTTTTCCTGGCTGATAGATGCTGATCGGACGAAGCTCGTAGGCGCCGCCGGGGTTGGCCTTGCCCAGGTCGCGGGCGATCTGCAGCGCCTCGTCCAGCGACTGGACGTCGACGATGTAGAAGCCCAGGAGCTGCTCCTTGGTCTCGGCATAGGGGCCGTCGATCACCAGGTCCTGGGCCTTGCGAAGGGTGGTCGCCGAGGTGGTGGGCAGCAGGCGGATCGCCGGGCCGAACTGGCCAGCCTCGCGGGCCTTGTCATGGACCACCTGCAGTTTGGCCATGACCGCGTCGTCCTCCTCCTTGGTCCAGGCGGAGGTCACGGCTTCGTCGTTGTAGCAAAGGATGGCGTAAAGCATGGCTGGCGTCCGATCTCCCTAAGGACGCGCGAGGTCGCGCGTTCCCGACACGTAAGGGGAAGATTTAAGCCGCGTCGATTCCGTCGGCCAGATGTCGGTCTTGGTCGCGCGCGCCTATTGGGCGACGGCGTTGGACGCAGGGGCCCTGGCCCACGCCGCGATCACAGGACAAGCCGCCTTTCGAACCGCGCCGCCTTGGCGTGTAAATCGGAGGGCTAGGAGTTGAAGAAGCATGTCGTGTTGGCGGCGCTCGCCGCCAGTGTCCTGATGGCCGGATCCGCCCAGGCGGCCAGCATCTATTCGCAGGATTTTTCAGGCGGACTGAAAGCCGGCGAGCAGGTCAGCGGCCAGTTCGCTGCGGCGAACGGATTCGTGGGCCACCAGGGGGCCTATCGGAACAACGAGTACTCGTTCTACCAGCTTCGGCTGGATCTCACCGACGTCACCGACGCGTTGCTCCAGTTCAGTTTCGATATCGAAAGCGAATGGACCTATGACGGGCTGAACGTGGTGGCGCTGTCGGATGGGGGGCTCTCGACGCTGCTCCAACCGACGCAGAGCGGCGTCTATGACAAGCTCTACGACCGGGCCAAGACGTTGCTGGGGCCGGAGGGGATTTCCGGCAAGACCAAGGGGCTGGCCACCTTCGACCTGGCGGCGTTTTCGGGCCAGGTGGTCGACCTGCGCTTCCAGTTCGCGAGCGATCGCCTGGCGATCGGGCGTGGCGTGATGATCGACAACATCGCGGTCACCGGGACCATCCCCAGCGCGGTGCCTGAACCCGCCACCTGGGCGATGATGATCACTGGCTTCGGTCTGGCGGGCGGTGCGATCCGACGTCGCCGGCGTTGGGAAATGGCTACGGCCTAGAAATATCGGCCCGTCCTTGGAGGGCGGGCCGGCTTTCACTCCTGGCGGACGGCGAGACGTTCGCTCACGGCGTTGACGTAGGACGGACCGACCGCGACGTTGACCCCGTCTTCCAGCACCAGCGCGATGAGGCCTTTGCCCAGACGCTGGATCTCCCTCACCCGCGCGGGCCGCACGAAGGCCGACCGATGGACCCGCATCAGTTCGGACGGGTTCAGCTTGCGCTCCAGGGCGGTCATGGTGGCGCGGTGGATGTGGCTGCGGGTGGCCGTGTGCAGCAGCACATAGTCCTTGGCCGCCTCGATCCATTCGATTTCCGAAAGCGGCACGCGGACATAGCCCGTGCGCACCTGCACCCAGAAGCCGTCGAGGTCTTCCTCCATCGGCGCGCCGGCGGCCTCTTCCGCCCGGGCCACGGCGGCGCGCATGACCCGGCGGCGACGAGCGCGCTCGACCGCTTGCCGAAGGCGGTCGAACCGGACGGGTTTGAGCAGGTAGTCGGCGGCCTCCACCTCGAAGGCGTCGGCGGCATAGAGCTCGAAGGCGGTGACGAAGACAATCTCGGGGCGATCTTCCGCCGGGAGGGCGGAGGCCACGGCAAGGCCGCTGCGTTCGGGCATCTGGATGTCGAGCAGGACCAGGTCCGGCCGGAGCGCCTGGACCGCCTCTGCGGCTTCGCGGCCGTTGCGGGCGACCCCCACGATCTCGACATCGGTGACCTGGCCCAGGAGCGCGGTGAGCCGTTCCAGGGCGGCCGGTTCGTCGTCGACGAGCAACAGGCGCATCAGGCGGCCGCCTTCGCGTGCGGCGCATTCCACTGGATTGGCATGCGCACCATGGCCAGGAAGCCGCGCGCCAGGGGCGTGGCTTGCAGGACGCCGCGCTCGCCATAAAGCGCCTCGAGGCGAAGCCGGACGTTGCGCAGGCCCACGCCCGCGCCGGGAGGGGCCTTCTCGCCCGCGGGCTGGCCATCGTCCTGGACGATCACCACCATGTCGTCCCCGTCGCGGGTCGCCTCCAGTCGCAGGGTCACGGTGGCGCTGGTCGGCGAAACTGCGTGCTTGATGGCGTTTTCGACCAGGGGCTGGAGCAGGAAGCTGGGCACCAGGGCGGAATTGAGATCGGGCGGGCAGACGAACTCCAGGGCAAGGCGCTCGCGGAAGCGGACGCTCTCGATCTCGAGATAGGCCTGGAGGG
>JAEXKM010000253.1 GCA_023445705.1 Pseudomonadota bacterium | reverse complement strand
GGGCCTGATCGGCACGCGGCTCTTTACGAACAAGCTGTTCTCCGAAAACGTGAAGCTCTACCTCGGCCTCGGCTATACCTTAGAGCGGGAAGAGGAGCTTAACGGCGGCGTCGCCGTCCACATGGTTAAGCCCACCGCCCCCTAGCGAACCGAACCGCTGCTGTCCGAATCCGAGGGCCCCGTCTGGTCCGGTTGCGACGTCACCTGCGACGGCGCCGCACCTGGCTCTCCGTAGGCCGGGGTCTGACCCGCAGGCCCTCCGGAAGTCGTAGGGATCTCGGAAGGCGCAGGGACAGCCGCCGCCGGCGCCTTGTTCTCGGCCTGTGGATAGGGCCCATCATTAATCGGCTTGTCACACGCGCTCAGCACGCCCGCAGCCATCAAGGCGGCCAGTACACTGCTCGATCGGATCATCCTCTCGCTCCCGCTGGGTCGACCTTTCCGGAACTCGCAAGACGAAGGTCCGTTGCCCGCTTTGAGAAGTGCGCTGGAGGTTCTCATGAAAAGCTATGCCTATGGCTGGCTGACGCTGGCCTTTTTCCTGATCTCGATCACCGGCCATTGGCTGTTCGGGTGGTTCGCCTATCTCGACGAGCAGTCGGCGCTTCACGCCCCGCCAGAAATCTCGGGCTATATCGTCGAGATGATGCGCGACACCTTCGAAAATTGGCAGTCCGAGTTTCTCCAACTCATCTGGCAAGTCGTGGGGCTCGCCTACTTTCTCTATGTCGGCTCCCCCAGTTCAAAGGAGAACGACGACCGCGCCGAGGCCAAGCTCGATGCGCTCATTCGTCTGGTGGGAAAGGACAAGGCGGACAAGATCATCTGGGATCTCGACGAGAAGTATCTACGCCACCACGGGCACTCCAAGCCCCATGGCCATGCCGAACTATAGGAACCCTGGCCCGACGGAGAGCAGCGTGAAATCTGGCCGAGCATCGGTGAGGCCCGAGCCAAACAACGGCCACGATATGTCCGCCTCACCCTCCCGATCTTGTTCCAGCTCCTCCAGGATTCCGTCGAGCGCGGGCGAGCGGAGGACATGCGCCGCATCCGCATCCAGGGTGAGAGCGCCGAGTGGCCCCGCTCCGAACACAGCAAATCGCGTCATGACTGCTCCTTCCGCATTACGCAGGAAAAACCCGGCGCGGACGGAAGCGGTTTCAGCGCCGCCGCGCAAATCCTCGGGACATTGACCATGGCAGAAGCACTGAGCCCTATTCTTCCGCCGGAGGTCGAAGCAGCTACTCACCGCTTGCTGCAAGCCGCCTCGGAGCGCGAACTGAAACTAGCCACCGCTGAGAGCTGCACCGGCGGCTTGATCGCCTCCCTTCTCACCGACGTGCCGGGTCGGTCGCACGTCTTCGAGCGCGCCTTCGTGACGTACAGCAACGAGGCCAAGGAACAGCTTCTCGGCGTAGGGACGCAAACCCTCGCCCAGCACGGTCCGGTGTCAGGAGAAGCGGTGCGGGAGATGGCCCTCGGAGCCTTGAACGGCTCGGCCGCCGACGTGGTGTTAGCCGTCACCGGCTGGACCGAGGAAGGGCCGGCGCCCAACCAACCAGCGGGTCTGGTCTGGTTCGCAACAGCTCGCCGGGGCGGTGGCGTCGCGATCCGCAAGGAACTGTTCGGAGACATAGGACGAGCGGCCATTCGGCTCAAATGCCTCGACGTTGCGCTGGAAATGTTCGCTGGGGCGATCTCCGAACAGCGCTAGACGCAATGCGCGAGCCAGCGGGCTGCAAAGCACCGCTGGCCGTGCTCTAGTCGCCTCATGGCGGTCTTCACCGATATCGCGACGCGGACCTATAATCATGGCTGGCGGCTCGACCCGATCGTCCGCAGCCTGTTGGACACCGACTTCTACAAGCTGCTCATGCTCCAGTTGATCTGGGAGCAGCATCCAGACGTCGACGTCACCTTCTCGCTGATCAACCGGAGCCGCTCGGTCCGGATCGCCGAGATTGTTCCCGAAGAGGAGCTACGCGCCCAACTCGACCACGCCCGGACGCTGGCCTTCACCAATCGGGAGCTCATCTGGCTGGCGGGCAATACCTTTTACGGCGAGACCCAGATGTTCAAACCAGGCTTCATCGCCTGGCTCCGTGACTTCCGCTTGCCGCCTTACGAACTCTCGCGGCGCGAGGGCCAGTACGAGCTAACCTTCTCCGGCCCCTGGACCCACGCGACCATGTGGGAGATTCCTGCCCTTGCCATCATCAACGAGTTGCGCACCCGTGCTGTCCTCCGCGGGGAAGGGCGTTTCTCGCTCGATGTGCTCTATGCCCGCGCCAAGGCCAAGCTCTGGGAGAAGGTCGAACGGCTACGGGCCTTGGACGGCCTGGTCATTTCCGACTTCGGCACCCGTCGACGCCATTCCTTCCTATGGCAACGCTGGTGCGTCGAGGCCCTGAAAGAAGGCCTGGGGCCGGCAGTCATCGGATCTTCCAACGTGCTCATCGCCATGGAAAGCGACCTGGAGGCTATCGGCACCAACGCCCATGAACTTCCCATGGTCGCCGCGGCCCTGGCGCCGAACGACGACGCCCTGCGCCAAGCTCCCTATCGCGTACTGGACGAATGGCGCAGCACCTATGCCGGCAACCTGCTTGTCGTGTTGCCAGACGCATATGGCACGCGCGCCTTTCTGAAGGACGCGCCCGACTGGGTCGCCGACTGGACCGGATTCCGCCCCGACAGCGCCCCGCCGATCGCCGCCGGCGAGGAGATCATCGCGTGGTGGGCCTCCAAGGGCCGCGACCCGCGCGACAAGCTGCTGGTCTTTTCCGATGGGATGGATGTCGTTTCCATCGAAGAGACTCATCGACATTTCGCGGGACGCGTACGCACCAGCTTCGGCTGGGGCACCAATCTGACCAACGACTTCAAAGGCTGCCTACCTGGTGGTGGCTCCGCCCTCGATCCGATCTCATTGGTCTGTAAGGTCACCCAGGCCAACGGTCGACCGGCGGTGAAGCTGTCAGACAACCCTGAGAAAGCCACAGGGGCGCCCGCCGAGATCGCCCGCTACCTGCGCGTTTTTGGGGAAGCCGGCCGGATCGCGACGCCCGTCACCGTCTGACCTGCGCCAATCCACCTGACCCTCCTATTCGCAACCAAGCTCGCCGCAGGGGTTTTCCTTAGCTTGCAACCGCCGGCCTGGGGGTCGCTCGCGCTCATTACGGCGGCGGGCCGATGGCGCTTACAAAACATACCCGATACTAGACACTACAGAAACACCTGTCGGTATTGCCGCCCATTGCCCGCACCCAAAAATATACCGATGCCAAGATTTCGCCCCATCGTGGTCTTTTGACGACCTCAAAGCCCTGCCAATCTGGCATTCCTCGGGGGAGGCCTCGCAGAATTAAAGGGAGACCCACCATGCGCTCTATTCTCACCCTTGGGGCTGCGGCCCTCGCCCTTTCCGTCGCCGCGCCTGCTTTCGCGCAAGACACTGAAGCCCAACAGCCGGCGGCGAGTTCGTCCGCGCCGTCGTCGAGCAGCGGCTCAGCGATGGGCTCGGGCGCCGACGCCAGCGCCACCGCCTCGACACTCGCCGTCGGCGCTACGGTAAAGGACAACACCGGCGCCTCGATCGGCACCGTCACTGACGTGAAGGCCGACGCCGCCGGCAAACAGGTCGCGACCATCAAGATGGGCGCCGACACCTTCGCGGTCGAAACCGACAAGCTGGCGATCGCCGACGGCTCGGCGACGATCAACGCCACCCAAGCCGAACTCAAGGCCATGCTTCAGAAGTAGCGGTCTTGCGCCAGCGCCCTGCTCCTCCAGTCGCGGGGCGCTGGCCACCCGCTCTGCAGCCGCTCAGCGGAAGACGTAGACTTCGCCGCCGGCGTGATCGGGCAACGGCCCGCTA
>JAEXKM010000244.1 GCA_023445705.1 Pseudomonadota bacterium | reverse complement strand
TTATTAACCATGCCGCAAGGCTCAGGCGCGAACATGGCCGCCAGCGCTGGGGAGCGTAGTCATTCAAGAGGGGGCGGCCATGTCCCGCATCCGTTCGCGTGCGTCCGTCCGCGGGGTTCTGGTGGTTCTGATGGGGACCGGCGCGCTGGCCGCCTGCGCGACGCCACAACCGAAGTTCGCCGCCAAGCATCCGGTTACGGGCCCGACGCCGGGCCAACTGCCCAACGGCGCCGGCGGCCGCTACAAGGTCGGCTCGCCGTACGAAGTCGCGGGCGTCTGGTACGTTCCCAAGGAAGAGCCGAACTACGACCAGGAAGGCCTAGCCACCTGGTACGGCCCCGGCCACCATCTGAAATCGACCGCCAACGGCGAGGTCTTCGACCGCTACGCCCTGTCGGGCGCCCACACCACCTTGCCGCTGCCCTCAATCGTCGAGGTCACCAATCTCGATAACGGCCGCAAGCTGCAGGTCCGTGTGAACGACCGCGGCCCGTTCAAGAACGGCGCGATCATCGATCTCTCACAAGAGGCAGCGCGCCAGCTCGGCTTCGAGCAGCAGGGCCAGGCCCGGGTGCGGGTCCGCTATGTCGCTCCCGGCTCCCTCGGCGCGCCTGACGCCGGACTGCGGCACGCAGCCTACGCGCCGACGCCGGCTCCATCCGAACAGCTTCCCGCCGGACCGATGCCCTATGCCGGATTGAACCCCGGACCGACCGAGGTGGCGGTGGCGTCCCAGCCTCTCGCGCCGATCACCGCCGCTCCCAGCACGCCGCTGGCGCCGCTTGCACCGGCTGCAGCCACGCCGGTCTCGTCCGCGGGCGGCGCGTATCGAGTCCAGGCCGGCGCCTTCGCCGACCAGGCCAACGCCCAGCGTGTCGTCAGTCAGCTCGGCGGGATGTCGGCCTCGGTCGAGCCCTTCACGCGGGCCGATGGCATGACCCTCTATCGGGTGATGGTCCAAGGCGCCGCCGACGAGGGCGAGGCCTGGGCGCTGCGCGATCGGGTCGCTTCATATGGCTTCAGCGAGGCCCGTGTGGTGCGCCCAGGCGCCTGACGCAACGTCTCGCGGCTGGACAAAACCGGCGAACCGGCCATTTTGGCCGGCGTGACGCGCGGGCGGTTCATTACTTTCGAGGGCGGTGAGGGGGCTGGGAAATCGACCCAGGTCCGTCGCCTTGTCGCGCGCCTGGCCGCCAGCGGGCGAGAGGTCGTGGCGACCCGCGAACCCGGCGGCTCGACCGGCGCCGAGGCCATCCGCAATCTGGTGCTGAAGGGCGACGCCGATCGCTGGAGCCCCACGACCGAAACCCTGCTGATGTACGGCGCGCGGCGCGACCATATCGAACGTACCATAGAGCCCGCGCTCGAACGCGGCGCCTGGGTGGTCTGCGACCGTTTCGCCGACTCCACGCGCGCCTACCAGGGCGCCGCGGGCGGGGTCGATCCGCAATTCATCTCGGCTCTGGAGACTTTCGTCCTCGGCGGGACGCGACCTGACCTGACCTTGGTCTTCGATTTGCCCGTCGACGTCGGCCTGGCGCGCGCCGAGGCGTTCGCCGCCGCCGAAGGCCACGCCGAGACCCGCTTCGAATCCAAGGGCCTGGCCTTCCACGAACGGCTGCGCGCGGCCTTCCTGCAAATCGCCGGCGGCGAGCCGGGCCGCTGCACGATCATCGACGCTGCGGCGTCGATCGAAGCCGTCGAGGCCAAGGTCTGGGAGACGGTGTCTCGCCGGCTGGACCTGAATGGCTGACGCCGCGCCGCATCCGCGCGAGGTCTTCGATCTCACCGGCCACGATGCCGCCGAGGCCGCCTTCGAGGAAGCCCGCGGCCGCGGCCGCCTGCACCATGCCTGGCTGCTCACCGGAACCGAAGGCGTGGGCAAGGCCACCTTCGCCTATCGCGCCGCCCGCCGCCTGCTCGGCGCGCCTTCTGAGCCGCGCTACGGCGTTCTCGGCGCCTCGCCAGAACATCCCGTCAGCCGCCAGATCATCGCCCGGTCGCACCCGGACCTGATGGTGCTCGAGCGGCTCGGCGAAGATGGCAAGTTGCGCAAGACCATTCCCGTCGACGAGGCCCGGAAGCTGACGGACTTCTTCTCGAAGTCGCCGGCCTCGGCGCCGCACCGGGTGGCGATCATCGACGCCGCTGACGATCTGAACGTCAACGCCGCCAACGCCGTGCTCAAGACCTTGGAGGAGCCGCCGCCGCGCGGCGTCATCCTGCTGGTCTCCCACTCGCCGGGCGGCTTGCTGCCGACCATACGCTCGCGGTGCCGCCGCCTCACCTTCAATGCTCTGCCCGAGGCCGACGTTGTCGCCTTCGTCGGCGCGCGGACGACCGCGAACGAAGAGGACGCGATCCGCTTGGCCCGAATGTCCAAGGGCGCGCCGGGCAAGGCCCTGGCGCTCGCCCTGGCCGGCGCGGTGGGCGTGGACGACGCCGCCAAGGAACTTCTGCAGTCCTTGCCCGCAATCGACGAGGCCCTGGCCCAGGCGTTGGCCGACCGGTTCCGCGGCGGGGAGGGGGCTGCTCAGTTCAACCTCCTGTTCGAACGTCTGGCCGAGCGGGTTCATGCCCACGTGGTGCGCTTGGCGACCGAAGGATATGACGATCTTGATCGCTGGGCCTCGGCATGGGAGACGCTCCAGCGTCTTCCCCGCGAGGTCGAGGCGGTGAATCTCGACCGCGCCGACGCCTTCTTTACCGCCCTAGCCGAGTTGCGCGCGCTGACGCGCGCCTGAGTTCCCATGCTGATCGACAGCCACGTCAACCTGCACGCCCATCAGTTCGACGAGGACCGCGCCGAGGTCATTGAGCGCGCCTGGGCGGCGGGCGTCGGCCTGATGGTCAATATCAGCGACAAGATCTCGGGCTTCGCTGCGGTCCGCGCGGTCGCCGACCATCCGAAGATCTGGTGCACCGTCGGCACCCACCCGCACGAGGCGAAGGAAAACCCTGACCTCAGCACGCAGGACATCGTCGCGTTCACCGCCGATCCGCGCGTCGTCGGCATTGGTGAGACCGGCCTCGATTTCCACTACGACCTCAGCCCGCGCGACATCCAGGCCAAGGTGTTTCGGGCTCACGTCGGCGCCGCCCGCGAGACCGGCCTTCCGCTCGTTGTGCATACCCGCGAAGCCGACGACATCATGAGCGCGATCCTCGAAGAGGAATTCGCCCGTGGGCCGTTCAAGATGCTGATGCATTGCTACACCTCAGGCGCGGAGCTGGCGCGCCGCGCTGCGGACCTCGGCGCTTGGTTCTCGGTCTCCGGCATCGCCACGTTCAAGGCGGCCGAGGACGTTCGCGCGGTGATCGCCGAGATGCCCGCCGACCGGATCATCGTGGAAACCGACTGCCCCTACCTGGCCCCTGTGCCCCATCGCGGCCGGCGAAACGAACCGGCCTACCTGCCGGCGGTCCTCGCCAAGCTCGGTGAAATCCGCGGCTGGACGCCGGAAGAGGCTGAGGCCCGGACCGAGGACGCCTTCTTTGCGCTGTTCGATCGGATCCCCCGGCCATGACCGCGACCCTCGAATTCACCATCCTCGGATGCGGCTCGTCCGGCGGCGTGCCGCGGGCTGATGGCGATTGGGGCGCGTGCGACCCGGCGAACCCGAAGAACCGCCGTCGTCGCTGCTCGCTGCTGGTCCGGCGCCGCGGTGAGACGCCCGAGCGCGAAACGACCCTCCTGGTCGACACCTCTCCGGACCTGGTCTGGCAGACCTCCCAGGCCGGGGCCAAGCGGCTGGACGCTGTCCTGCTCACCCACGACCACGCCGACCAGACCCACGGCATCGACGACATCCGCGCCTTCTTCATTCGCCAGGCCGGAAAGATCGACTGCCACATGGACGAGGCGACCGCCGCGACGATGCGCAGCCGGTTCGGCTACATCTTCGAGGGGGAGGGCGGCTATCCGGCAATCGGCACGATCTGTCCGATACCTGCCCATGGTGACGATTGGCGGGTGGATGGTCCCTCTGGAATCGTTCCTGTTCGCACCTTCGAACAGGACCACGGCGCTGTTAAGTCTGTCGGCTATCGCTTTGGTGACGTGGCATATTCCAGCGATGTCGTGGGCCTCGACGAGGCGGCGATGGAGGCCCTGCAGGATCTCGACGTATGGATCGTCGATGCGCTGCGCTGGCGGCCGCATCCGACCCACGCGCACGTCGATTTGACCCTCCAATGGGTGAGGATTCTGCAGCCTCGGCGCGTAATCCTGACGAACATGCACATCGATCTCGACTTCGACGACCTCGCAGCCAAGCTTCCGCCCGGTGTGGAGCCGGCCTATGACGGCCTGCGTTTTGAGCATGAGATCGGCCATAGTTTATCGCGAAAACTCAATGCTTAAGCTTGGTTTCCTAGCGTCACGGAGCGGCACCGCCATGCGCGCGATCATCGCGGCGATCGAATCCGGCGCGCTCCAGGCCCAGCCGCTGATCGCGGTGAGTAACAATAG
>JAEXKM010000220.1 GCA_023445705.1 Pseudomonadota bacterium | reverse complement strand
GGCGCTGAAGGCCGCGGACCTCGCCGACGAGGCGCCGGGCCTTGCCCGGGTGCTGGCCGCTCAGGCCGCCGAGGCGGCGGGCGATGCGGCTGCGGCGCAGGCGGCCTATACCGCCATGCTGGCCCTGCCCGACATGCGGTTGGCCGGCCACAAGGGACTCATGCAACTGGCCCTGAACCAGGGCGACGCGGCGGCGGCGATCTCGCACGCCGAGCAGGCCTACGCCCTGCCCCGCACGGGCCTATGGGCCTGGAGGGCGCTGCTGCAGGCGCGGCTGGATGCGGCGAACTGGGACGGGGCGCGGGAGCTGGCGAAGAGCGCGCTCGACCGCAAGGTGGTGTCGCCGATCGTCGCCGACCGGGCCCGCGCAGCGCTGCTGGCCGCCTCCGCAGCCCAGCTCGAGACCGATCCCGATCCGAAGCGCCGGGCGCAGGCGGTCGATCACGCGGTGGAAGCGGCCAAGCTGCAACCGGCGTTCGCGCCGGGCGTCGTCATGGCCGCGCGGCTGCTGGCCGCCGAGGGCAAGGCCGGCCGCGCCGCGCAGGGGTTGGAGACTGCGTGGAAGGCCGCCCCGCACCCGGCCCTGTGGCTGGCCTATCGCGACCTGAAGACCACCGAGACGCCGCGCCAGCGGGCCGAGCGGCTGCGGCATCTGGCCGCCCTGAACCCCGGCGCGCGGGAAAGCCGCATCCTGATGGTCGAGCAGGCCCTGGTGGCGGGCGACCTCGCCGACGCCCAGCGCGCCCTTAAGGCGCTGGAGGCCGAGCCGGTGACCGCCCGGATCGCCGGGTTGTTCGCCCGGGTCGCCTTCGTGGCCGGTCAGCCCGACGAGGCGCGGATGTGGATGGCGCAGGCTGCGGGCGCCGAGCTGGAGCCCGACTGGTCGGATCTCGATCCCGAAGGCCGGGCCTTCGCCTACGAGGCGGGCGACTGGGCCCGGTTGGTGATGAGCTTCGCCGAGACCGGGGAGCTGATCCACCCGCGGCACGAGCGGCGCGAACGGGCGCTGGGGACGCTTCCCGAACTGCCGATGTCTTATGAACCCGCGCCTTTCGTCGCCGCTCACGAGGCCGAAGCGGCCCCCTATGAGATCGTCGAAGAGCCCTATGAGGACGAAGAGCCGCCGCCTTCGCCGGGCCCGAGAGGCGGAGAACGTCGTCCTTCCGGAAGGCGGCGCTTGGCGAGCGGCCCGAGAGTCGCTAAGTAGGCGCTCCCTCGCTTCGCCGCACGGCGGAACGAGCGCAACGCCAGGCCGCTTTAGCTCAGCTGGTAGAGCACCTCATTCGTAATGAGGGGGTCACAGGTTCGAGTCCTGTAAGCGGCACCACTTTCCGACATTTTCAGACAGTCTGGCGGCGGCCGATGTCTGCGCCCGACGCTTGGCCGGGCGCAGATCTTTGGCGATCCCTAGAACTTCACGGCGCCTTCGAGACCGAAGGTGCGGGCCTCGTTGTATGCGCCGCTGACGCCGCTCGTGGTCGAGATGGTGCGCGTATAGAGGTGCTCCTCGTTGAAGAGGTTTCGCGCCCAGACAGAGACGGCGAGCTTGGCGCCGGAGGACAGGGCGATGTCGCTGAGCGAGACGCGGCCGTTGAAGACGATCCCCGACTGGCTCTTGATCGCCGCCAGCACCGGGCTGGGGTCGCGGTCCGTGCCGTACGATCCGGAGTCCCAGGCGCCGTCCAGGTGGCACCGCAGGGTGAAATATTCCAGCGGCGCGCTGTAGTCGATCGCGGCGCTCGCCGCATGCTCGGGGGTGTAGAGCTGATAGATCGTCGTCGGCGTAGTGGAGACCACCATGCCGACGCCCGGCACGAAGGTGGGGAACGGGTTGATGGTCGGCGGGAGGCTGATGTGGGCGTAGTTGTAGCTGCCCGACAGGGTCAGGCCGGTCATCGGGGCCAGGACGAAGTCGGTCTCCACACCCTTCACGCGCCCGTCCCCCGGTGCGTTGATGGTGTCGGTGGTGGTGCGCGTCGTCGACGAGGACGTGATGATGTTTCCGTTGGCGTCGTAGGAATAGTAGGGGGCCGAGAAGTCGACCTGGAAATCCTTGTAGACGCCGGAATAGGCCGCGATGTTCAGGCGCAGCCGATGTTCGAAGAACTCGGTCTTCGCGCCGATCTCGAACATGGAGATCTCTTCGGGGTCGAAGGCCTTGTAGGTCAGCGAGCGCGAGTTGGCGCCGCCTGACTTATAGCCAGTCCCCCACTTGCCATAGACGTGCACGTCGGGCGTGACGTCGACTGCGAGGTTGATCATGGGATCGACCCGCGACCAGCTCTTCTTGAAGCCGAGCACCGCGGAATTGCCGAAGGCGTCGACCGGGGTCGCATTGTTGATGACGTAGAGCTCGCCATCCTTGCGGTCCTCGGTCCAGCGCAGGCCGCCGGTCAGGTGAACGCTGTCGTCGAAGATCGGAGGCGTCCAGGTCGCCTGGCCATAGACGCCATAGCTGTCGGAGCTGACCCGGCTGGCGCGGTCGATCGGGGCGTGCGGGAAGAGGGCGGCCATGTCGATCGGCACGGGGCTGACGTTCGGCCCGAGCGGCAGTGGGGCGGCCGAGGTCCCGTCGGCGTTGAACTGCATCGAGTTGAAGGCCTGGGCCATGTCGTCGACATGCTCATGATAGGCGAGCGCGCCGGCGACGTACTTCACGCGGCCGACCTCGCCGATCGCCTGCAGTTCCTGGCTGTACTGGTATTGGTCGAAGGCGGCCAGGCTATAGCGGGCGAACTGGCCGTTGGGCGTGAACACCGCGCCGCTCGGGCTGTTCTGCCACTGATCCTGGTAGAGCTCGCGGTAGGACGTGATCGACTTGACGCTCAGGGCCGGCGAGACGTCCCACTTCAGGATGAGGGCGTGGCCCGACTGGGTTCCGGTGCTGGGCTGCAGCGGCACTCCCACCGGGGCGGTGTCGACGCGATGCGGCAGAACCGGGGTGATCGGCGCGAGCTTGTTGGTCCCGGCCTGGACGTTGTTCGAGAACAGCGTGGTCGAGTCGTCGTGGCTGGTGTCGTACGAGTAGTTGGCGGTGAAGTCGGGGGTCGGCCGCCACTGGACCTGGGCATGCAGGCCGCGGCGCTCGAACGCGCCGTAATCGGAGGCGCCGGCCAGGGGGTTTTCGACCAGGCCGTCGCGGGCGGTGATGACCCCGTCCACCTTCACGCTGATGTTGTGGTATTCGGGCAGATCCAGGTGCAGCTCGCTCTGGTAGCTGCCGTAGTTCCCGAAGCCCGCAGTGGCGTCGAGATGGAATTCGCCGCTTGGCTTGCGGGTGGTGATGTTGAGCGCGCCGCCCTCGGTGTTGCGGCCGAACAGGGTGCCCTGGGGTCCCTTGAGCACCTCGAAGCTTTCGACGCCGTAGAGCGCGGCGCTGAGGCCTTGCGGGCGGCCCAGATAGACACCGTCGATATAGACGCCGACGCCCGGGTCGCGGGCGGGCTGGTTGGTGTCGGCCATCACCCCGACGCCGCGAATGTTCAGGATCAGGTTGAACGGCCGCGAGGCGTAGGGCGTGACGCGCAGGCTGGGCACGCCGCCCGAGATCAGGTCGGTCAGGGACTGGATGTGCCGATTCTGAAGGTCTTGTGCGGTCAGGACCGAAATGGAGATCGGCGTCTTCTGGAGGTTTTCCGACCGCTTTTGGGCGGTGACGATCACTTCACTGAGCGCGACGCCCGAAGCCGTTGAGTTGGCAGTGTCAGCTTCGGCAGCGAAGCTGGGCGCGGCGAAGGCCGCCATTCCGAGAGCGCACAGGCTGGCGCCAGACAGCGCCAGGGCTCTGATACCGATCCCCATCTTATTCTCCTACCCAGGGAGCAGCTGCGATAATTCGTCAGCGGCGCGGGAGTAGGGAGGAGCGGTGTCACTCGGGATTCGCTTCGATGAACCCTGCGTATTTGTTGAAAAAGTTGTCCGGTCGACAAGTTTCGGACTTGGCGGAGCTCGGCTGGGCGAAGTCTTCAGGTCTGCGAAGACTGAGAGACCGGCGTCTTCGGCGAGCCCAAAGAAAAAGGGCGCGGCGGTTGTCCGCCACGCCCTTGAACCGAACTGGAACGCTTGAGGTCAGGTATTCGGCGACGCCGCAGGCGCGGCGGCGGGC
>JAEXKM010000219.1 GCA_023445705.1 Pseudomonadota bacterium | reverse complement strand
GGCTCAGTTTCGGGCAGATCGGGATCGTAACCCTGGCCTATCAGATGACCGCCTCGATCCTGCAGCCGATGGTCGGGCTCTATGCCGACCGACGGCCGACGCCCATGGCGCTGCCAGGCGGCACGTTGTTCTCGCTCGCGGGCCTCGCCATCCTCTCGGTGGCGCACACCTATGGCCTGGTGGTGGTCGGAGCCTGCCTGCTGGGCATGGGATCCTCGGTCTTCCACCCGGAGTCGTCGCGGGTCGCGCGTATGGCCTCGGGGGGCCGCTATGGCCTGGCCCAGTCGCTGTTCCAGGTTGGCGGCAACGCCGGCTCGGCGCTGGGACCGCTAGCCGCGGCGGTGGTCGTGGTCCGATGGGGGCAGTCGAGTCTGGCCTTCTTCGCGCTGCTGGCGCTGCTGGCAGGCGGCATCCTGTGGAACGTCGCCCAGTGGTACCGCACCCACGGCCTAACCCGGCTGAACCTGGCCGCCAGCAAGGCTTCGGCCTTGCCTCCCGTGCCCAGCCGCCAGGTGGTGACCGGCGTCTCGATCCTGCTGGCGCTGATCTTCTCGAAGTACGTCTACCTGGCCAGCCTGACGAACTACCTGACCTTCTACATGATGGATAAGTTCGGGAGCTCGGTGGCGGGCGCCCAGATGCACCTGTTCCTGTTCCTGGGCGCGGTGGCGGTTGGTACGGTCGCCGGCGGGCCGCTGGGCGATCGGTTCGGCCGGAAGTACGTGATCTGGTTCTCGATCCTGGGCGTGCTGCCGTTCAGCCTGCTGCTGCCGTTCGCCAGTGCGTTCTGGACCGGGCCGCTGGTGGTGATCATCGGCCTGATCCTGGCCTCCGCCTTCCCGGCGATCGTGGTGTTCGCCCAGGAACTGGCCCCCGGCAAGGTCGGCATGATGTCTGGCATGCTGTTCGGGTTCTCGTTCGGCATGGGCGGACTGGGCGCTGCGGTCCTGGGCCTGCTGGCCGACGCGACCAACATCGAGACGGTCTACAGGGTCTGCGCCTTCCTGCCGGCCATCGGCCTGCTGGCGGCCTTCCTTCCGAAGGTCGAGCGCTAGCCTTTGCGCGGCGGCATGGGGATGAAGGGCGAGGTGCGGCGCACATAGTCCTCATAGCCCGGCCGCCGCCGTAACAGCCGGCCCTCGACGCTGGGAACACCGCTCCAAGAGGTGAGCAGGTAGGTCAGCAGCAGCGGGCCGGGCAGGGCGGCCAGGCCCACCCATCCGCCGTCCGCCGCGACTAGGAAAAGACCCCACCAGGCGCAGGCGTCGCCGAAATAGTTCGGGTGGCGAGTATAGCGCCAAAGCCCGCTGTCCAGCACCTCTCCGGCGCTGTCCGGGCGCAGGCGAAACCGGACCAGCTGGAAGTCGCCCACCGCCTCGATGGTGATCCCGAACACCGCCAGGGCGACGCCGATCCAGGCGATGGGCCCCAGCGCCGATGCGGGCGTGACCTGTCCCAAGATCACCGGAAGCGCCACCACCAGTTGCAGCGGCGCCTGGAAGGCGAAGACCAACATCAGCGAGGCCTTGGCGAAGCTCCAACCGCGCTCGGCGTGGGCCTTGCCGATGAGGGCCAGGTACCGACGATCGGCCCCGAAGGTCAGCCACCGCCACAGCAGATAGAGCCCCAGGCGCAGGCCCCAGAGGGTGCAAAGCGTGACGAGCACAACGGCATGTGGTCCGCGGAACGGCGTGAGCAGGAACGTCACCCAGGACATCAGCACGATGCCCAGCGCCCACCAGACGTCGATGAAGCTGACGTCCTTCAGCACGATGGCGATGAGCCAGAGCGCGACGAAGCCTGCGGCGGAAACCGCCACATTGGCCACGAGGATGTCGCTCGCGTCCATATTCGAGAGCCCCCGTCCCCCTGCTCCGTCATCAGCGGAGCTACCTATGGATGCAGCCAGTTATTTGAGCTCGCGTCAGTGAGGCAAATTGCCGCCGAGCTTGATCGGCGCAAATGTGAGGCGCCGGCGCCGCATCTCGACTGCCGCGGCGTCACAGCTCTAGTGCGGCGGTTTCTGCGAGAGGGATGCCGCATGCGCAAGGTCGAGGCCGCTTCGCTGGAGTCGATCCACGACTACCGCTTGGTCGAGGTGGACACGCCTCAGCCCGCCGAAGGGGAGGTGCTCGTGCAGGTCGCGGCCTGCGGCGTCGGCTATGTGGATGCTCTGGTGGCGCTGGGTCGCTATCAGGTGAAGCCGCCCTTGCCCCATACGCCTGGCCAGGAGTTCGCCGGTCGCGTCGCGGCGGTGGGCGAGAAGGTCCAGGGCGTGGCGGTTGGCGACAGGGTCCTGGCGACCGGGCGTGGAGGCTTTGCGGAGTACGCCCTGGCTCCGGCGCCAGCGGTTCGCAAGATCCCGGACGCCATGCCGTTCGCCCAGGCGGCAGGTTTTCACATCAACTATGTCACCGCGCTGCATGGCCTGAAGGATCGCGCCCAGTTGCAGGCGGGCGAGACGGTTCTCGTGCTGGGCGCGGCCGGCGGACTGGGGGCAGCGGGTTTGCAGGTGGCCAAGCTGCTTGGCGCGCGGGTGATCGCCGCTGCGTCGACCGAGGCCAAGCGCGAGTTCTGCGCCCGCCTGGGCGCGGACGAAGTGTTCGACACCGCGCCCGAGGGATGGCGCGACCGCCTGCGCGCAGCGTGCGGGGGCCGCGGGCCGGACGTCGTCTTCGATCCCGTCTGCGGGCCGCTGTTCGAGCCGGCCTTTCGATCCTTGAACTGGCGCGGCCGTCATCTGGTGCTGGGCTTCGTCGGCGGGCCGATCCCGGCGCTGCCGGCCAACCTCACCTTGATGAAGGGCGCGGCGCTGGTCGGGGTCGACGTTCGACAGTTCATGCTGTTCGAGCAACCGCGGGCCAGCGCTCATCTGGATCAGCTCCTCGCCTGGGTCGGGGAGGGCAAGCTCGCCCAGCCGGTGGGGCGTAGCTACCCGATCGAGGACTTCGCCGAGGCGATGGAGTTCGCACTGTCCGGCCAGGGTGTTGGAAAGACCGTTCTTACCATCGAAGAGTGAGGGGGAGCGGCCGCGAAGGCCGCTCCCATCCGGCTTAGGCGTTGACCAGGGTCATGCCGCGCTCGTCATAGCGTTGCCCGGCGACGCGGGCGGCCAGGGCGTCCAGGCGCGCGGTCTCGTCGTCGGTGAGGCTGATGTCGGCCGCGGCGAGATTGGCCTTCAAGTTCGCAAGCCGGGTCGTGCCGGGAATGGTCACGACGTTGGGCTTGGCCGCCAGCACCCACGCCAGGGCGATCTGCGAGGACAGCGCGCCACGATCCTTGGCCATGGCTTCGATCTCGGCCACGAGGGCGAGGTTGGCCTCGTAGGCCTCACCCTGGAAGCGCGGGTTGATGACGCTGCGATAGTCACCTTCGCCCGGCTTGTGGTCGCGGGTGAAGGCGCCGGTCAGCAGGCCACGGCCGAGTGGGGAATAGGCGACCACGCTGACGCCGGTGTCCCAGCAGAGGGGCAACACCTCCTTCTCGATGTCGCGCGTGAAGATCGAATACTCCCACTGCACGGCGGCGATGGGGTGAACCTTCTGGGCGCGCCTCAGGGTGTCGGCGTTGACCTCCGAAAGGCCGATCGCGCCGATCTTGCCTTCCTCGACCAGCTTGGCCATCGCGCCGACCGTCTCTTCGATCGGGCGGTCGGGGTCCTTGCGGTGGAGGTAGTAGAGATCGACATGATCGGTGCGCAGCAGGCGCAGCGATTGCTCGATGGCCCGGCGCATGTTCGCCTCCGAGCCGTCGACCCCGCGGACCGTGCGGTCGGCGAGGTTGCCGACCGGGCCGAACTTGGTGGCGATGAAGGCGCGGTCGCGCCGGTCATGGAAGGCTGCGCCGAGCAGGGTCTCGTTGGCGCCGAAGCCGTAGAGCTCGGCGGTGTCGAAGTGATCGACGCCCAGGTCCAGGGCCTGGTGCAACAGCTTCACGGCGTCGGCTTCGTTCATCGGCTCGCCATAGGCGATCGACATGCCCATGCAGCCCAGGCCGATAGCATTCACGTCACGGCCGGTTCGGCCGATTTCCCGACGGATCATGGGGGACTCCGCAGATTGGATTGTGGGGGATGTGAGCGCTCACTCACATGCGGATAGTTAGACCCTGATCCGAAAATCGTCAAGTGAACCTCGGTGTTCCCCAGGGAGAAGCGTTTTCCGCTGGTGCGCGTCGGCCGGTTGTGGATTCAGGAAGCATGCCTTTGTTCGCCGCCACCGCCGCCGATCTCTCCGACATCGCCGCTCTCGTGAACTCCGCCTATCGAGGCGACAGCTCGCGGCAGGGCTGGACCACTGAGGCCGACTATCTCGGCGGGCAGCGGACGGACGCCGACGTTCTGGCCCGGGACTTGGCGGCGACGCCGGCCGCGCAACTGCTGACCCTGCGCGACGAGGCGGGCGGGCCGCTGCTGGGCTGCGTCTGGCTGGAGCCGGCCGGCGAGGACGCCTGGTATCTGGGCATGCTGACGGTTCGCCCGGACCTGCAGGACCGCCAGCTCGGCCGGACCATGCTGGAAGTTGCCGAGGGCCATGTGCGCGAGCAGGGTGGGCGGCGCGTGCGGATGACCGTGGTCAACGTCCGCGATAGCCTGATCGCCTGGTACGGCCGGCGCGGCTACGCCCCCTCCGGCGAGCGTCGGCCGTTCCCATACGACGACCCGAAGTTCGGCGAACCCAAGCGCGACGACCTGGAATTCATCGTCCTCGAGAAGGCGCTGTAGGCGCGATCAGGCGCCCGCGATCCGCGCTTCGATCATCGGGACCAGCCAGGCGCCGCGGCGGAGCGTGCCGTCGTGGGTGGTGTCAGGTAGGACCGCGAGCTGAGCGCCTGCGATCATCCGCGCGGTCTCGGCGGCGTGGTCGATGCGGACGAAGTCGCGGTCCCCAATGGCGATGAGGGTTGGGCAGGCGATGCGGGCGACGTCGTCGCGCCTCCAGCCCTGCCAGGAGGCCATCATCTCGTTCAGCTTCACCGAGACGTCCTCGAAGGTTCCGGGATTGGGATTGCTGCGATCGAAGCTCGCAGCCCAGGCTGTGAAGTCGGCCTCTGTCGGCATCAGGGCGATGAGTTCGGCGGAGGGCTCGTGCGTCGGGTCGCGCTGCAGGACGACCAGTTCGTCGAGCATGCCGTCGAAGGTGTAGGTCGCGGCGATGGCGGTCAGGCTGGCGACGAGCTCCGGATGGGCGATGGCCAGGCCAAAGCCGATCATCGCGCCCATGCTGTGGCCGACCACGTGCGCCTGACCAATGCCAAGCCTGCGCAGGACAGCGGCCGTGTCCTTCACCATGCCGTCCAGGGTCGCCGGGCCTTCGCGGTCAGCGGTATGGCCGTGGCCGCGCTGTTCGACGGCGACGACGGGGCCGAGACCGACCAGTCGGGGCGCGAGGTCGCCAAAGGAGATCTCGATATTGGTCAATCCCCCGTGCAGCAGGAGGAAGGGCGGCTTGCCGGCCGCCAATGGGCCGCCGTGGATCTCGTAATAGATATCGAGCCCGTCCACGGGCGCATATCCGGTGATGGTGTCGGTCATGCTGAACCTCGTTGCTTGCGCCTCAAGGACGGCCGGCGGAGGCTGGATCCGACAATCGCCTGCCCCGTCACACAAGACCTTCCAGCCTGATGGCGTCCAGTTCGGCGGCGGTCATGACCTTGGCCCGGTGGAGGGCGAGGAACTCCTGCGAGAGACTGCTGCCGAACATCAGCGGGTCGTCGATGTTCACCGTGACTCTCACTCCGGCGTCATAG
>JAEXKM010000175.1 GCA_023445705.1 Pseudomonadota bacterium | reverse complement strand
CCGACAGGCGCCGCAGCCTCTCGGCCAGCAGGTAGTAGACCGTCACCCGGTTCTTGGTCGGGTCGGCCTTCATCCGCTCGCCCACCTCGGCGATCGCCTCGTCGAGGACGTCGTCGCTTTCGGTCAGCCCGAGCTTCTTCTTGAGATAGTTTTCGCGGACGCGGTCGGTTTCGGCCGGATCACTGAAGGACACCAAGGACGAGTCCCGGTTCTGCAACGCGATCCCGCAATACCGGACGATCGCCGCGATCACGCTCGCGTCTGCGTCGGGTACGTATTTCCTGACATCAATTGACCAGTCTTCAGCCATAGCCGTTCCTCCAGCATGGCCCCCGTAAGCTTAATACGGCCGCGCCGAAGTCATCACGCTCAGGCGATCTGCTGATGCCGGACGAGGGATTCACCTAGGAGAGAAGAAGACGGCCATCCCTAAGACGACCCAAGCACAGCTCTAGCGCACGGTCATGGCGGAGAGGGTGGGATTCGAACCCACGGTACCCGTAAAGGTACGCCGCATTTCGAGTGCGGTGCTTTCGACCACTCAGCCACCTCTCCGGAGACGTCTTTCGGGTCTCCGGCGACGGAGCCCGCTGAGCGCGAGGCGCGGAACCTACTCATCCGGCCACGACAGATCAAGCGGGCGTTTCGCCTTTCTGTCAGCGCGGATAGAGGATCATCTGCGTGCAGCGGAAAAGCGCCATCGCCTTGCCGGTTTCCGCGTGGGTCGCGGTGGCGTCCCAGACCTGGGTCATGCGGCCGCCGTGGACCAGATTGGCCTCGCAAAGCACGGTGTCGCCGATCCTCGCGGTGCCAAGGAAATTGCTCTTCAGCTCGATGGTCGTGAAGCCGACCGCGCCCTCTGGAAGAGACGTGCGGCAACCATAGCCCGCCGCCGAGTCCAGCAGCGCGATCAGGCTGGCGGCGTGCAGGAAGCCGTTGGGCGCCATGTGCCGATGCTCGACCTTCACCTGGCTGCGCAGGTAGCCGTTGCGGACTTCCAGCACCTCCAGGCCGAGCTCGCCGGGCAGGTAGCCCTGCTGCATGGCGTTGAGGTCGCCGACGAGGTCGTCGCTCTTGGTCGGGAAGACGTCGGCCATGGCTCAGCCCTCATCCGCCGCCAGCACGGCCACGCCGTCCTCGTCGGCAAAGAGCATGTCGCCCGGCAGGAAGACGAGCCCGCCGAAGGCGACCGGGGTGTCGACCACGCCCTCGCCGCGTTTGACGCTGCGCATCGGGTTGGTCCCCAGCGCCTTGATCCCGATGTCCAGCGTGCCCAGCACCGAGATGTCGCGGACCGCGCCATAGACCACGACCCCGGCCCAGCCGTTCTTGACCCCCTCGGCGGCGAGCATGTCGCCGACCAGGGCCCGGTGCAGCGAGCCGCCGCCGTCGACCACCAGCACACAGCCCTCGCCCGGCTCGGCCAGCGTGGCCTTCACCAGCGAGTTGTCCTCATGGCAGCGCACGGTGCGGATCGGGCCGGAAAAGGCCGTCCGCCCGCCGAAGTCGCGGAACTGGGTCTCGCAGACCTCGATCACCCCTTCATGTTCGTCGCAGAGGTCGGCGACCGAAATCTGAGTCACGCCAGGGCCTTTCCCTTGTAGGAGTCACGCAGGTCACGCTTCAGCACCTTGCCGATATGGCTGCGCGGCAGGCTGTCCGTCAGGATCAGGTCGGCCAGGCGCTGGGTCTTGCCGAGCTTGGCGTTGACCCATTCGCGCAGTTCCTCGGCGCCGACCTTCTGGCCCGGCCGCAGGGCGACGAAGGCGACGGGCGTCTCGCCCCACTTCTCCGACGGCACCCCGACCACGGCGGCTTCCAGCACGGCCTCGTGCTTGACGATCTCGGCCTCGAGGTCCGACGGATAGATGTTGAAGCCGCCTGAGATGATCATGTCCTTCTTGCGGTCCATGAGCGTCAGGAAGCCGTCCTCGTCGAAGCGGCCGACATCGCCGGTGCGGATGTAGCGCAGGCCCTCGGGCGAGTACCACTCGGCCTCGGACGTCTTGCCCGGCTGGTTGTGGTAGCCGACCATCATCGCGCTCGAGCGCCCGACCACTTCGCCGATCTCGCCCTGCGGCACTTCCTTGCCGTCCTCGCCGATCAGGCGGATGTCGTGGCCCGGCAACGGCACGCCGACCGTGTGCAGCTTGTCCGGATGCTCGTGGGCGATCAGGTAGCAGGAGCCGCCGCCCTCGGTCATGCCGTAGTACTCGATCAGGCCGCCCGGCCAGCGCTTCAGCACGTCGGCCTTCACTTCCGGCGCGAACGGCGCGCTGGTCGAGAACTTCAGGCGGAAGGACGACAGGTCGTAGCTGTCGAAGTCCGCCCGCTCCATGATCCGGCGATACTGCACCGGCACCAGCATGGCGTGGGTGGCCTTGTGCTTCTCCGACAGCTTCAGGAACTGCTCGGCGTCGAACTTCGGCATCAGGATCGCCGTGCCGCCGTTCGAGATGGTCGGCAGGTACGAGACCAGGGTCGTGTTCGAATAGAGCGGCGTCGAGACCACGGTCACCGCGTCGGCCGGATAGACGCCTCGGCGGATCTGACCCCAGCGCATGCGGTGCGGCTGGACGATGCCCTTCGGCGCGCCGGTCGTGCCCGAGGAGTAGATGATGTTGAAGCCCTGGTCCGGATCGACCTCGACCGGCGCGGGCTTGGAGCCGGCGGGCGCCAGCCACTCCTCGAACGGGACGCCGGCGTCCGAGCCGTCCAGCGCGACGCGTTTCGCGGTGATCTGGCCCGCCACCCCTTCGAGCTGCTTGGCGACTCCCGCATCCAGGAAAAAGACCTTCGCGCCCGAGTCGCTCAGCATCATCACCAGGCTTTCCGGTGTCGAGGACGGCGCCAGCGGCGCGACCACCGCGCCGGCGCGCAGGATGCCGAAGAAGGCGGCGCCGTATTCGACCGATGTGGTGGCGCAGACCGCCGCCACCTCCGCCTTGCCGACGCCGTCGCGCTGCAGGGCCACGGCGATGCGGTCCATCAGTTCGTCGAGCTCGGCGTAGGAGATGATCCGGTTGGCGTCGATCAGCGCCGGCTTATCCTTCAGCTCGGCCGCCTGCGCCCTGATGACATCGGCGAGAGTCCCGAACTCGTGGCTCATCAGCTCTTCGACGGACATCGGCCTTCTCCCGGTTCAAACAATTGCACGACGTCCTAAACCCCGAATCCGGCCCCGCCGCAATCGGCGCTTGCCCTCGATGAGTTCCCTAGAGGAAACTGGCGGGCGTCCCGCCTGCAGATTTCGGCGGCGCACACCCATTCAATCCCAAAGGGCCGCCAGAGCCCGACCCAATTTTAGGGACGACCATGCCAGACGAGATGATCTCGCTCGGCGCCAAGCTCAAGCAGCTCGCCGAACTGAAACCCGATGCGCCCGCGGTGAGCTGCGGCGATGTGACCCTGACCTACGAACAGTTCCACCGGCTTTCCAACCGCGTCGCCCGCGGCCTGGCCGCCAAGGGTGTGAAGTTCGGCGACCTGGTCACCCTGGGCCTTCCGAACTCCACCGACTTCGCCCTCGCCTGCTGGGGCATCTGGAAGCTGGGCGCCACGCCCCAACCGGTGTCCTTCCGCCTGCCCAAGGGCGAGCTCGAGGCGATCATGGAACTGGCCAACACCCCGCTGGTGATCGCTCAGTTCGAGCACGAGATCGACCGGCCGCTGTTGTCGGTGAGCGACCTGCTGGCCCTGTCCGACGACGACAGCGACCTGCCCGACGCCACCGCCCCGGTATCCAAGGCCCCCACCAGCGGCGGCTCAACGGGCCGGCCGAAGCTGATCCTCGCCGGCCAGAAGGGCGAAACCGCCAAGGAAACGCCCGAGGTCGGCGGTTGGCGGCTGAAGCCGAGCTCGGTGGCGATCCTGCCCGCCCCGCTCTATCACAACGCCGGCTTCGGCATGATGATGTCGGCCTTCAGCGTCGGCGCCCACATGGTGCTGCTGCCGCGCTTCGACGCCGAGAACGTCCTGGCGACCATCGAGAAGCACAAGGCCAGCTGGGTCTACCTCGTCCCGACCATGATGAACCGGATCTGGCACCTGCCCGAGGAGGTTCGCAGTCGCTACGACCTCTCGTCGCTCGAGGCGCTCTGGCACCTGGCCGCCCCCTGCCCGGCCTGGCTGAAGGAGGCGTTCATCCACTGGGTCGGCCCGGAGACCGTGCTCGAACTCTATGCCGGCACCGAAGCCCAGGCCGTCACCACCATCACCGGCGCGGAGTGGCTGGAGCACCGCGGCTCGGTGGGCAAGGTCACGGTCGGCGAGATGGTCGCCGTCGGCGAGGACGGCTCGTTCCTGCCGGCCGGCGAGGTCGGCGAAATCTACATGCGCCGGCCAGAGGGCGCTCCGCCCTCGTACAAATACGTCGGCGCCACGGCCAAGACCCTCGAAGGCGGCTGGGAATCCCTCGGCGACATCGGCTGGTTCGACGAGGACGGCTACCTCTACCTGGCAGACCGCCGGACGGACATGATCCTGGTCGGCGGCTCCAACGTCTATCCGGCCGAGATCGAGGCGGCGCTGGAAGAGCACCCCGAGGTGCAGTCCTGCGCGGTCATCGGCCTCCCCGACGACGACCTCGGCAATAGCATTCACGCGATCGTGCAGACGAAGAGCTCGCGGGATGAGGCCTCGCTGCGGGCGCACCTGGCCGGCAAGCTGGTCACCTACAAGCAGCCCCGCAGCTACGAGTTCGTCGATGAGCCGCTGCGCGACGACGCCGGCAAGGTGCGACGCACCGCCCTTCGCGACGCCCGCATCGCCGCCATGAAAGAGCAGCAGCCGGCCTAGCGCCGACGCTCCCTCTCCCGCTGGCGGGAGAGGGCTGGGGTGAGGGTGGGCGCGGCCGCGCCCGGCCCCTCACCCGACCTCTCCCCTCCCAGGGGAGAGGAGGCTAGCGCTCCATGCTGCGCTGCGATAAGCGAGAGCCATTCTTCAAAGATAATTTCCGGGGAAACGCATGAGCATAAAAGGCAAGGCCTACATTATGGGGGCGTACGAGCATCCGCTCCGCGACGCGCCCGACAAGTCCACCCCGCAGCTTCACGCCGAATGCGCCAAGGGCGCGCTCGAGGACGCTGGCCTGACCAAGGACGACATCGACGGCTACTTCTGCGCCGGCGACGCGCCAGGCTTCGGCGCCATGTCGATGGTCGACTATATGGGCCTAAAGAACGTCCGCCACATGGACTCCACCGAAACCGGCGGCTCGTCCTACCTGCTTCACGTCGGCCACGCGGCCCAGGCCATCGCCGAAGGCAAGTGCTCGGTCGCCCTGGTGACCCTCGCCGGCCGTCCGCGCCAGAACAAGTTCTTCGGCGGCGGCGCCGGCAAGCCCGGCCAGCTGACCGACGGCCCGCCCGAGGCCGGCTATGAGAACATCTACGGCGGCACCACCCACAACACCTACGGCATGTGCGCCATGCGCCACATGTACGAGTACGGCACCACCTCCGAGCAGCTTGCCTGGATCAAGGTCGCCGCCAGCCACCACGCCCAGTACAACCCCAACGCCTTCCTGAAGGACGTGGTGACGGTCGAGGACGTGGTGAATTCGCGGATGATCTCCGATCCGCTGCACCTGCTGGACTGCTGCGTCGTCACCGATGGCGGCGGCGCGCTGATCGTCACCTCGCCCGAAGTGGCCAGGAGCCTGAAGCGGCCGAAAGTCAAGGTGATGGGCGCCGGCGAGTCGCCCAAGGGCCCGCAGGGCGGCCGCGGCCTCGACCTCACCCACTCGGGCGCGGTCTGGTCCGGGCCGATCGCGTTCGACGAGGCCGGCGTGAAGCCGTCCGACATCAAGTACGCCTCGATCTACGACAGCTTCACCATCACTGTGCTGATGCAGCTTGAAGACCTGGGCTTCTGCGAAAAGGGCCAGGGCGGCAAGTTCGTCGCCGACGGCAACCTGATCTCTGGCGTGGGCAAGCTGCCCTTCAACACCGACGGCGGCGGGCTCTGCAACAACCACCCGACCAACCGCGGCGGCATCACCAAGGTCATCGAGGCGGTGCGCCAGCTCCGCGGCGAAGCCCATCCGAAGGTGCAGGTCCCCAACTGCGACATCGCGCTGGCCCACGGCACGGGCGGTTCGCTCGGCACCCGTCACGGCGCGGCGACCCTCATCATGGAACGGGAGGCCTAAGAATGACCGACGTCCAAGATCGCCCCGAGGTGATGACCCGCCAGATCCCGGCTCCGGCCGTGACGATCGAGAGCAAGCCCTTCTGGGACGCCGCCGCCGAAGGCAAGTTCCTGATCAAGCGCTGCAACGACTGCGGCCAGGCGCACTGGTATCCGCGCGCCCTCTGCCCGTTCTGCTTCTCCGAGAAGACCGAATGGGAAGAGAGCCCCGGCGAAGGCGTGATCTATGCCTACAGCGTCATGCGCCGCTCGCCCTCGGGCCCGTATGCCATCGGCTACGTGACCCTGAACGAAGGCCCGGCGGTGCTCACCAACTTCCTGGGCGTGTCGCCTGACGCGCTCTCCATCGGCCAGAAGGTCAAGGTGCAGTTCCAGCCCACCGAGAACGGCCCGCCGGTCCCGGTCTTCGTCCCGGTCTAAGCCTTTCCCTCCCCCTCGTGGGGAGGGACAGATCGCATATGACCGAGGAGGCTTGTCCTTGGTGTCATCCCGGAAGTCGCGAAGCGACTGTCCGGGACCCATACGCGCCGGCGTATCGGAACTGAGCGCGAGTCTCGCCATGTCCTGATTGATCAGTGCTTATGGGTCCCGGTCTTCGGCCTGCGGCCGA
>JAEXKM010000172.1 GCA_023445705.1 Pseudomonadota bacterium | reverse complement strand
GGATAGGCGCAGTAGTCGGCGGCGTAATAGGCGCTCGGCCGATGATTGCCCGACAGGCCCGGTCCGCCGAACGGGGCCGTCGCCGCCGCCCCGGTCGTCGGCCGGTTCCAGTTGACGATGCCCGCCCGGGCCTCGCTCCAGAAGCGGCGATAGAGCGCCTCGTCGTCCGAAAGCAGGCCCGCGGCCAGACCGAACCGCGTGGCGTTGGCGGCCTGCATCGCCGCGTTCCAGTCCGGAACCCGGATCACCTGCAGCAGCGGGCCGAAATTCTCGCGGTCGGGAACCGGCAGCCCGGTCACGTCGACCAGACCCGGCGTCAGGAATGGCCGGCCAGATTGAATCTGCTTCAGTTCGCGGATCCGTACGCCGCCCAATTGCCCCTGCGCCCTGAGCAGGCTCTCAGCGCTCGCCAGATCGATCACCGGTCCCATGAAGGGGGCCGGCTCGTCGAACGGGGCCCCAACCCGGATCTTGTCGATGAGCGCGGTCAGAGCCTCGATTATCCGCCCGCCCACCGCCCCTTCGGGGACAATCAATCGCCGCGCGCAAGAGCACCGCTGCCCGGCCGAGACATAGGCCGATTGCACGATCAGGTGGGCGGCGCTCTCGGCGTCGGCCACGTCCCAGGCGATCAGCGGATTGTTGCCGCCCAGCTCCAGCGCGACGATCTTCTGCGGTTGGTCGGCCAGCGCCAGATGGATCGCCCGGCCGGCGGTCACTCCGCCTGTGAACAGCACCCCGTCGATCGCCGGATGCGCCACCAGCGCCTGGGCCGTCGACGCCGCGCCGATCACCACCTGCAACACGTCCTCCGGCACGCCCGCCTCAAGCCACAGGCCTGCGAGGTAGAGCCCGCTGGCAGGCGTCTTCTCGCTGGGCTTGAAGACGATGGCGTTCCCCGCCAGCAGCGCCGGCGCGATGTGCCCATTGGGCAGATGCATGGGAAAGTTGAACGGCCCGATCACGGCCAGCACGCCATGCGGCCGGTGGGCCAGCCGCGCCCGCGCCCCGGCCGCCTCGCCGATCCGCTCCCCTGCCCGTTCGGCCTGGGCGCGGATCGACACCTCCACCTTGCCGGCGACGGTGTCAGCCTCGGTCAGGGTCTCCCAATAGGGCTTGCCCGTCTCCTGGCTCAGCAGGGTGGCGATCTCTTCGCGCCGCCCCTTGGCGAGCTCAGCGAACCGCCGCGCGATCGCATGGCGCTCCTCGGGCGGGCGCGCCGACCAGGCCGCGAAGCCGCCGCGAGCACGCGCGAGCACGGCCTCGAGCTCTTCCGGCGTCGTGATCGCGCCGCGCCAGACCACCGCGTCGGTCGAAGGGTCGGTGGAGACGATCTCAGAAATCGACATGGCGAATATGGTCTCCAACCTTCACGTCAAGCGCCCGGGCCAGTTCTGGGCTCACGCGCACCTCATCGTCCTCGCGCCAAATCCGTCCGCGCGAGGCCCGGAAGTTCTCCGCCTCGCCGATACAGGCCAGCACCTCTGGACCGTCGTCGCAGGGGCCGATCGCGGCGATGCGCGAGACCCGGCTGTCGCGGACCGCCCGCAGGTTGTCGATGTCCGCCACCATGGTCGGTCCGGCGTCGAAGATGTCGATGCAGCCCTCGAACTTGAAACCTTCCTCGCTCAGCAGGGCGTGAGCCCGCGCGCCGTCAGGATGGAAACGCCCGACGGAGGCCGCCGCATCGGTCGGCAGCAAATTCAGGTAGATTGGATACTTCGGGCCCAGGTCGGCGATCACCTGCTTGCCGGCGCCGACGCTGATCCGGTCCGCCTCGCGGAACTCCAGCCCATAGAACTTCTGACCGACGGCTTCCCAGAAGGGCGAGCGCCCGCTCTCGTCCTGATAGCCGCGCAGCTCCGAGACCACCCGCTCGCCGAACCAATCGCGATGCTCGGCCATGAATAGATAGCGGCTGCGCGCCATCAGGCGCCCGCCGGCGACGCCGCGCATGCCGGGACGTACGAACAGTCCCCCGACCTCGGCAGAGCCGTCATAGTCGTTCACCGGGGTCAGGATGGTGTTCTCCACCACCTTGCCCAGCGCCTGAGATGTCTGGCGAAGGCGGCCGATACGATAGGAATAGAACGGCCAGTCGCCGCCGACGCTGGGAAATATGCAGCCCGTGCCCACCACCTCGCGGCCGCTTTCGCCATCGGCCTCCATGACCAGCAGGATCTGGCTGCCAGCCTTGCGCTCGCCCGCCAGGGCCGCGGCGCTCGCGGCCAGCAATCCGGCCAGGCGATCACGGCAAGGGGGCAGATTGGTCATGCCGAGCCCGGCGCTCAGCGCCAGGGCATGCAGGGCTTCCAAGTCGCGAGGGGCGGCCGGGCGGATGACGACGCCGGTGCTGTTCATGGCATCCTCCGCAGAAATGATCGAAGCCTTCGGTCCTTATTGTGCTAGGGATTCGTCGAAATGGGCGGCGGAAGGCGCGGGCCTTCGCCGCAGAATTTGCGGTGGAGCCAGAGCTTGGACGGATATCCTTCACTGGATCGCATCGACCTGAAAATTCTCGCGTTCCTGCAGGCGGATGGCCGCATCACCAACCAGGCGCTCGCCGACAAGGTCGCCCTGTCTCCCAGCGCGTGCCTGGCCCGGGTCCGCCGGCTGGAGACCGAGGGTCTGATCCTCGGCTATCACGCGCGCCTCGACATCGAGCGCATCCGCCCGACCGTCACCGTCTATGGCGAAGTCACGCTAAAGAGCCACCGCCCGGCCGACCTCCTGAAATTCGAAGCCGCCCTGGCCGAGATTCCGGAGGTGGTGGAAGCCGCTCAGGTCTCCGGCCCCTTCGACTACCTGATCAAGGTCGTCAGTCCCGACGTGCGCGCCTGGGGCGAACTTGCGGATTATCTGCTGCAGGAAGGGCTGGGGGTCGACAAAATCGCCTCGCACATCCTGATGAAGGACGCCAAGCCGTTCCGCGGCGCCCCGGTCACCGCCTCGCCCCGTCACGCCCTGAGCAAGCCCAGCAACGCCTAGCCTCAGCGCGAGCCCTGACCGTCGTCCACGCGAACGCAGGTTCCCGTCACCGCGTCCGACGCCGGCCCGACCAGGAACAGCAGCGTCGAATCCAGTTGCGCCGGATCGCCGATCCGCTTGCGAGGGAAATGCTGGGCGATGTCCCCCACCCGCTCGAGCATTCCGTCCATCATCTCCGAGGCGAAGGCGCCGGGCGCGATGGCGTTGACGTTGATGTTAAAGCGCGACCACTCCACCGCCAGCGTCTCCGTCATCCGCACCACTGCGGCCTTGCTGACTGAGTACAGCGCTGCGCCGTTGCCGCCATATTCGAAGGCGGCCTGCGAAGCGATGTTGACGATCCGGCCGGGCTGGCCGGCCTCGATCAGCCGCCTGGCCACCTCGCAGGCCAGGATGAACGGCGCGCGGACGTTGATGTCCAGGACCCGGTCGATCAGCTCGACCGGCATCTTGTGCGCCCGCTGCGCGTCCGGGATTCCCGCATTGTTGACGAGAATGGTGACGCGGCCGAGCTCGGTCTCCGCCTTCTCCACCGCCGCCTTCAGATCGTCGGCGTTGGTGGCGTCCATCTGGATCGCCGCAGCGCGGCCGCCCGCCAGGCGGATCTCGGCGGCCAGGTTCTCCAACCGGTCCAGCCGCCGCGCCGCCAGCGCGACCTTGGCGCCGCGGGCGGCCAGCACCTGCGCGAACCGAAGACCAAGACCCGAGGACGCCCCCGTCACCAGGGCGACCTGGCCGGTCAGGTCGGTGGATGCGTTGGGAAGCGGATAGCTCACGCCTTGGCCCTCCCGCTGGTCGGGATGTCCTTGAAGGCCACCGTCTTGTCGACTCGGATATCTCCGGGCAGGCCCAGCACCCGCTCGGCGATGATGTTGCGGAGGATCTCGTCCGAGCCTCCCTCGATCCGCGTCGCGGGTGATCGCAGCAGCATTCCCTGGAAGCGCGCGTTCATCGGCGAGTCCGGGTTCTGGATCACTCCAGCCTGCCCCTGCAGGTCCAACGCAAACATCGCCAGTTCCTGCATCGTCGCCCCGGCCACCAGCTTGCCAATGGAGTTCTCAGGTCCGGGAGTCTGTCCCTTCGAGAGGGCGGTGATCGCCCGCATGCCGGTATATTTCAGCCCGCTCTGGCGAACCGCGAACTGCGCCAGCCGCGAGCGCACAGCCGCATCGTCGATCGCCGGGCGGCCGTCGATCTCCGCCTCCAGGCAGAACTGGAAGAGCTCCGGAAAGCCTGTCGACATCCCTGAGCCGATCGACAGCCGCTCGTTCATCAGGGTGGTCAGGGAGACTTCCCATCCCTGTCCGACCGCGCCCAGCCGCTGCTCGTCCGGAATGCGGACGTCAGTGAAATAGACCTCGTTGAAGCCCGACTGCCCATTCACCTGCTTGATCGGCCGCACATCCACGCCGGGCGAGCGCATGTCCAGGAAGAACATGGTCAGCCCCTTGTGCTTCGGCACATCGGGAT
>JAEXKM010000164.1 GCA_023445705.1 Pseudomonadota bacterium | reverse complement strand
GTCGATGATCGCCCGCCGCCGCGGCCCGACCATCAGTCCCTCGATCCGCGAGCCCTCGCCGCGCAGCACAGGCCGCAGCCGGTGAAAGAGCTTGGCGTAGTTGTAGAACGGCACGCTGGGCCACAGGTGATGCATCAGATGCAGGTTCTGCTGCAGCAGCAGGAAGGTCCCGCCCGGCCACAGGCTGATGCGCGTGTTCAGGTACCGCTCGGTGCGGTCGAACGGGTGATGCGGCAGCCACTGGAAGAAGATGTTGAGCAGCAGCACGCCCAGCTTCGTCGGCAGGAACCACAGCATCAGCCAGTCGACGAAGCGACCAGTCGCCAGCGCCGCGATCAATAGGCCCAGCGTCACCAGGGTGACCGCCGAAACCTGCCAGATTTCGGCCTGGCTCAGGATCGTCCCGAGCCGCTTGTATCGCGCCTTGTTGACGAACCGCAGGACGAACATCGGCGCCAAGGACATCGGCAAGCCCTTCACCCATTTCGCCAGAAGTTGGACGAAGGTGCCCTTCACCATGATGTCGGGGTCGCGCTCGGTGTTGGTGTGCGAGTGGTGCAGGACATGGGTGCGTTGAAGCGCCGGCCAGCCCGCGCCCATGCCCAGCGAGCCGATCCAGCCGACGACCGTGTTGATCCAGTATGCGCTCTTGGGACTGGCGACCACGTTGCCGTGGATCGCCTCGTGGACCAGCGTGTAGTGGGCGTAGGAGACGATGGTCAGGATCGGTGTGCACGCCCAAAGCGGCAGGCGACCTGTAAAGCCCAGGATGATGACCCCGAGCAGCGTTGCGGGCAGGACCACCGCCAGGACAAGGGTCGGCCAGGCGACCGGCGGCGAAAGCTCAAGGGCGATCCGCCGCTCCTCGGCATGTGAAATTCCGACCGCCGCACGCATCGCCTTAGGGTCCTGAACGCCGTCCGCCATGACTTTCCTCCCTCCCCTGTTCCGGGGCTGATAGGGCGGACGATAGACACTTTGAAAATCAAAGCGACTCGAAAGTGACGCAGTCGTCATCTTTTCAGGCGCGGCTGGACAGCCTAGCCCCGGGCTTCATAATCTCTGTCGCTTGGAAAATCATACCGACGCGGCCGCGCCCAAGCCGGCCAGCGAGGAGGGAGCGCTCATGACAGGGTCGGGGAGCGATATCGGCGACGACACCCTGTGCCCGATCGCGCACTCGACTGGTCTCGTCGGCGACCGGTGGTCGATCCTCATCGTGCGGGAACTGTTGCTTGGGCAGAGCCGCTTCCAGGATCTGCAGGCCCAGACCGGCGCCACCAGCCAGATGCTGGCCGCCCGCCTCAAACGGCTGGAGGCCGACGGCCTCATCGAGCGTCAGGCCTATTCCACCCGTCCCCCGCGGTACGAGTATCACCTCACGCCCAAGGGCCGGGATTTGCTGCAGGTGATCCTGGCGCTGCGGGCCTGGGGCGAGCGGTGGTGCAAGGCCGAGAGCGAGCCGCGCGCCACTCGGATGTTCCACCGGACCTGCGGCGCCGAACTCGAGCTCGACGGCCGATGCCCCGCCTGCAAGCGCCTGGTCGCTTTGCCCGAGATGCGCGGCCAGCCGAGCGAGGCCTGGGCCGACGAACGCCGCCAGCGGGCCGCAGAGTTCGCCGAGCAGCGCCGCGCCCATCCGGCCGCGCAAGGCGACTGACCGTCGCCTTTCAACGAATTCACTTGCAGCGACCCAGGTTATCGCGCGTAACCTAGCGGAAGGAGCCGGCCCGCCAGAGGCCCGCCCGCCCCAGGGAGAAACGAAACTTGACCCAGGCTTCGCCGCCTCGCGCCAGCACGCTGCCGCTGTCCACCATTTTCGCCTTCGCCGCGACCAGCCTGCCCATTCAGGCGGTGATCATCGCGGTGGCGGTGTACCTGCCGCGCCACTACGCCAGTCATCTGGGCGTCAGTCTCGCTGCGGTCGGTGGCGCTTTCTTCATCGTCCGGATGATCGACATTCCCGTCGACGGCCTGCTCGGCTGGATCATGGACAAGACCCGAACTCGCTGGGGCCGATATCGGCTCTGGACCGTCGTCGGCGCCCCATTCCTGATGGCGTCGATGTACTGGCTGTTCATGCCGGGCGACGGGGTCGGCATCGGCTACCTGATCTTCTGGCTGCTGGTCATGTACCTTGGGACCTCGATCCTCAGCCTGTCGCACGCGGCCTGGGCCGCGACCCTCGCGCCGGCCTACAACGACCGCTCCCGGGTGTTCGGGATCATGACCGCGGTCGGCGTGCTGGGCGCGGCCGCCATCCTCGCCATCCCGATCATCGCCGAGGCCCGCGGCCTGCCCGACTCCGGCAACGTCGCGACCATGGGCTGGTTCATTCTGCTGCTGACCCCATTTGCGGTCGGCCTGGTGGTCTGGCGTACGCCAGAGCGCATCGCCCCTGACGTTCCCGGCCACCAGTTCCGCCTGCGGGACTACTGGTCGCTGGTCTCGCGTCCCAGCATGGCGCGGATCCTCGCGGCCGACCTCTGCCTGGCCCTTGGCCCGGGCTGGATGAGCGCCCTCTACCTCTTCTTCTTCACCGACAGCCGCGGCTTCACCACCGGCCAGGCGTCGATCCTCCTGGCCGTCTACATCCTGGCGGGTTTCGCCGGCGCCCCGATGATGGGCCGTCTGGCGATGATGATCTCCAAGCACCGGGCGGTGATGGTCGCCACCACCGGTTATTCGCTGATCCTCTGCTCGCTGATGCTGATCCCCAAGGGGAACATGCTCATCGCCATCGGGCCGATGTTCCTGGCTGGCTTCCTCGCTGCCGGCTTCAACGTCCTGACCCGCGCCATGACCGCCGACATCGCCGACGAGGTCCGCCTCGAACAGGGCAAGGAACGCTCGGGCCTGCTCTACGCCATCACCACCATGACCTCGAAGATCGCGGGCGCCTTTTCCATCGGCCTCACCTTCCTGGTGCTGGAGGCGGTGGGCTACCAGGCCAAGGAAGGCGTCATCAACACGCCCCAGGCCATCCACAACCTCGAGCTCGCCTACCTCATCGGTCCAGTCGTCTTCGTGATGCTCGGCGGCGCCTGCATGATCGGCTACGGCCTCGACGCCCGCCGTCACGCAGAGATCCGGCGCCAGCTCGACGAGCGCGACGCCCTCTATACCGAGACCATCACCGTCGAGACGATAACCACCGAGAATGCGGTCATTGAGACCGTCACCGTCGAAACGGCCATTGTCGGCCGCCCCAATCCGGGTCGATAGTTACAAAGTGTTTCTGTGAGTCCACGCCCGGCGGAAACGCCGGGCGTAATTCCAATCCGCCCCGCCATATTTTCAGGGGCCCGAAATTTGAGGCGTTCATGGCGAGTTCCGCCCCCAGCGGCCAAAAGCGGCTGCCCCTGCCTGTGGTCATGGCTTTTTCATCCACAGCGCTTCCTATCGCCGCTATCGCCCTGGTGATGGCCGTCTATCTGCCGCGGTTCTTCGCCGGGCAGATCGGCCTCTCCCTGGCCGCGGTCGGCGGGGCCTTCACCATCGTGCGCCTGATCGACATGGCCATCGACCCCCTGCTGGGCATGGCCATGGACCGCACCAACACCCGGTTTGGCCGCTATCGGCCCTGGCTGCTGATCGGCGGGCCGATCGTCATGCTGGCCGCCTACATGCTGTTCATGGCCAAGCCCGGCATCACCGAGTTCTACCTCGTGGGCTGGCTGCTGGTGCTCTATCTGGGCGTCTCCATCCTGACCCTGTCCCAGGCCGCCTGGGGCGCCTCGCTCGCCACCGACTACCATGACCGCTCGCGCGTCTACGGCGTCATCCAGGCGGTCGGCGTGGTCGGCGCGGTGCTGATCCTGCTGCTGCCGCTGGCGCTCGGAAAGAACGGCGAAGGCGCCAACGGCGTCCACGCCATGGGCTGGTTCTGCATCATCGCCATCCCGATCTGCCTGGCCTTCTGCACCCTGATCACGCCCGAGCGCGTCGCGCCGGAAGCCAGCACCAAGGAACACGTCACCTTGGCCGACTACTGGGCCCTGATCCGGCGGCCGGAAATGGCCCGCCTCATCTTCGCCGACCTGTTCATGGCTCTCGGCCCGGGCACCACCGCGGCGCTCTACCTGTTCTTCTTCCACGACGCCCGCGGCTACACCGGCCCGCAGACCGGCGTTCTCCTGGTCTTCTTCATCGGCGCTGGCCTGGTCGGCGCGATGTTCTGGGGCTGGCTCGCTCAGAAGATCGGCAAGCACCGCGCCCTGATCGTCTCGGCCGTCGCCTACGCCGTCACCCAATCGGCGCTGATGATCATCCCGCCGGCGACCATGAGCCTGGCCATTCCAGGCATGTTCTCCGTGGGCTTCGTCTCCTCGGCCTTCGTCCTCATCGTCCGCGCCATGGTCGCCGACGTCGCCGACGAGGTCCGCCTGGAGACCGGCAAGGAACGCGTGGGGCTGCTCTACGCCCTGGTCACCACCACCCAGAAGATCGGCACCGCCATCACCGTCGGCATCAGCTTCACGGTTCTCGACCTGGTTGGCTACAACGCCGCCGAGGGCGCCGTGAACTCGCCGGAGGCCATCCGCGGGCTGGAGCTCTGCTACGTCTTCGCTCCCATCATCCTGGTGTTCTTCGGCGGCGCGGCCTTCATCGGCTGGAAGTTGGACGCCACCCGCCACGCCGAAGTCCGCCGTCAACTCGACGAACGTGACGCCCTCGCCGCCGAGGCGGCTCTGCTCGACGCCGTCGCCGGCGCCGGCGTCGCGGTTCAGGCCCCGCGCTAGGACTTAGATCCTCCCCCTCAGGGGAGGTGGATCGCCGAAGGCGAGACGGAGGGGGCCGCCGCAAGGCGGCCTCACCCCAACGCCACGGCCGCCGCAACGAAGGCCTGGGCCGCGGCGCTTTCGGGCGCCGTGGCCACCAGCGGCCGGCCGTTGTCGCAAGCCTCCCGCAGGCTCATCTCCAACGGAATTTCCGCCAGCAGCGGCACGCCCAGCCGCTCGGCCTCGGCCTTGGCCCCGCCCGACCCGAAGATCGGGATCGGCGCGCCGGAGGTCGGATCGGTGAAGAACGCCATGTTCTCGATCACGCCCAGGATCGGGGTCGCGGTCTTGCGGAACATCGAGGCGGCCCGCCGCGCGTCGATCAAGGCGATCTCCTGCGGGGTCGAGACGATCACCACCCCGTCGATCTTCATCTTCTGGATCAGGGTGAGCTGAATGTCGCCGGTCCCCGGCGGCAAATCGACGACCAGCACGTCCAGCGGCTCGGCCTCGCTGCCCCAGGCCACGTCGTTCATCATCTGTCGCACCGCCGACGAGGCCATCGGCCCGCGCCAGATCATCGGCGCGCCCTCGTCGACCATGAACCCGATCGACATCACCTTCAGGCCCCAAGCCTGCAGCGGCTGAAGCTTGCCGTCCACGAAGGCAGGCTCTTCGTCGATGCCCAGCATCCGCGGCGCGGAGGGGCCGTAGACGTCGGCGTCCAGGATGCCGGCGCGCAGCCCCTGGGCCGCGAACGCCGCCGCCAGGTTCACCGAGACGGTGGACTTGCCCACCCCGCCCTTGCCGCTGGCGACGGCGATCACCCGCTTCACATGGGCGGGCCGGGCCGCATCGGCCGGCGGCGCCGGCGCAGCCTGCGGGTCCTGGGCCACTCGCGCGCCCTTGCGCACTCGGGTCACGCCCTCGGCGGGCGGAGCGGCCGCGTGTTCGGCGGTCAGCACCACCTGCGCCTTGGCCACCTTCGGCAGGCCGGCCAGCACCCGCTCGGCCGCCTCGCGCACCGGGGCGTAAAGCGCGGTCTCGCTGGCGGGCACCTCCAGCATGAACCCCGCCCGGCCGTTCCCGACGGTCAGACCACGGACCAGGCCAGCGTCGGACAAGCCTTTGCCCGACTTGGGATCTATGATGCGGTTGAGCGCCAAAAGCGCCTCATCGCGGTCTGGGTTTGTCGGCTCCATACGGCCCTTTGTCTTGCTTTAACCGGCGTTGGGCCACATATCCGGCTCACAGCGCCGGTTTACAAGCCCGGGATGGGCGGACGACGCGGCCGCGCCGACACGAAAGCAACACGACGCGACCATGCCTTGGAATGACAACGCGAACCCCGGTCCTTGGGGCGCGCCGCCCCCCAACGACGGGAATGGTGACAAGAAGCCCGGCCCCCGCCGCCCGCTTGGGGGCGGTGGTCCCCGCGGGCCTCGCAGGCCGGATGGGCCCGAACTGAACGCCGCCTTCGAGCGGTTGCAGAACCGGATGCGCGACTTCTTCACCGGTCCTGGCGGCGACGGCGTGCGTCCCGGCGCGGTGGCCGCGGTCGCCGGCGTCGGCGTGGCCCTGTGGGCGCTGTCGGGCGTCTACATCGTGCAGCCGAACGAGGTGGCGGTCGTCACCACCTTCGGCGCCTATTCGCGTTCCGAGACCCCCGGCATCCGCTACCACCTGCCCAGCCCCATCGAGCGCGTCGAGAAGGTGCCCGTCACCACCCTCAACCGCATCGACATCGGCGGCGTCGGCGAAAACGACATGCCCGAAGAGAGCCTGATGCTCACCGGCGACGAAAACATCGTCGACCTGGACTTCAGCGTCACCTGGCGCGTGGCCGACGCCCGCGCCTATGTCTTCACGCTCCGCGATCCCGACGTCTCGGTGAAGGCCGCCGCCGAAAGCGCCATGCGCGAAGTGGTCGGCAAGTCCGAGCTCCAGGCGATCCTGACCACCGGCCGCGGCCAGGTGCAGGCCCAGACCGCCGAACTGATGCAGCGCACCCTGGACAGCTGGGGCGCGGGCATCAGCGTCGTGGAAGTCCAGATCCGTTCGGCCAACCCGCCGGCCGAGGTGGCCGCGGCGTTCCGCGACGTGAACAGCGCCGGCCAGGACCAGGAGTCGGCCCGCAACGAAGCCAACACCTACCGCAACCGGGTCGTCAACGAAGCCAAGGGTGACGCCTCCAAGCTCGTCCAGTCCGCCCAGGGCTATCGCGAGCAGGCCGTCCGCGAGGCGACCGGCGATGTGTCCCGCTTCAACCAGATCTACGAAGAGTACCGCCGCGCCCCGGGCGTGACCAAGGACCGCCTCTACATCGAGACCATGCAGCGCGTGCTCCAGAACTCCAACAAGGTGATCATCGACGGCAAGGGCGCCAGCGCCCCGATCATCCTGCCGCCGGACGTCTTCCGTCCGCGCGCGGGAGCCGCCGCTCGATCGGCCGCCGAAGCCGCCCCCGCCGCCGCTCCGGCCGCTGAAGCGCCTGCCGCGGGAGCCGCCCGATGAACCGCAACTACGCCGTCCTCGGCATCTTCGTCGCCGTCCTCCTGATCGTGCTGTCGCAGACGTTCTTCGTCGTCGACCAGCGCCGCCAGGCCGTCATCGTCCGTCTCGGCGAGCCGGTGCGGATCATCAACGCCCCTACCGATCCCGGCCCCGGCCTCAAGATGAAGGTCCCCTTCATCGAGAACGTGATCCAGTTCGACCGGCGCAACCTCTCCATCGAGGCCGCTCAGGAAGAAATCACCGCCGCCGACCAGCAGCGCCTGGTGGTGGACGCGTTCGTCCGCTACCGCGTCTCCAACCCGTTGCAGTACTACCGCACCCTGCGCGACGAGCAGACCGCCAGCGACCGCATCGAGCGGCTGGTGAACTCCTCCCTGCGCCAGGTGCTCGGCACCGCGACGTCCAACGACATCATCTCCGGCCGCCGCGAGGCCCTGCTGGCCCAGACCAAGGCCGACGTGGCCGCCCGCGCCCGCTCCTCGCGCCTGGGCATCGAGATCATCGACGTCCGCATCAAGCGCGCCGACTATCCGGCCCAGATTCAGGAGTCGGTCTATCGCCGGATGCAGACCAGCCGTCAGCAGGAAGCGGCCCGCATCCGCGCCCAGGGCGAACAGGAGAAGCGCGAGATCATCGCCAGCGCCGACAAGGAGGTCGCGATCACCCTCGCCACCGCCCGCGAGCAGGCGGAATCGACCCGCGGTGAAGGCGACGCCGTCCGCACCCGTCTCTTCGCTCAGTCGTTCAGCAAGGACCCGGCCTTCGCCTCGTTCTACCGGTCCATGCAGGCCTACGAGGCGTCGCTCGGCCAGGGAGACACCACCATGGTCCTCTCCCCCGACAGCGCCTTCTTCAAGTACTTCGAACGCGGCCCCAGCGCCCGCTAAGCCCAGAAGCCCCCGCCTCGGCCGGGGCTTCTTATGGGTCCCGGTCTTCGGCCCTTGGCCGAAACCGGGATGACAATCCTCCTAGTTCCTCCCCCACTG
>JAEXKM010000163.1 GCA_023445705.1 Pseudomonadota bacterium | reverse complement strand
ACCTCCCCGAAGCCATGCGCAACTATCTGGCCAAGCTGGGCTGGGGCCATGGCGACGATGAAATTTTCTCGGATGAGCAGGCCATTTCCTGGTTCGACGTCAAGGACGTGGTCGGCGCCCCGGCCCGTCTGGACTGGGACAAGCTCAACCACCTGAACAACCACTACATCCGCCAGGCCGACGCCGCGCGTCTGGCCGCGCTGGTGGTGAAGGTTCACAAGAGCCGCGACTTCCACCTGCACGACGGCGACGAGGCCATCATCGAACGCACCGTTCCGCTGGTCCGCGACGGCGCCAAGACGCTGCTGGAGTTGGCCGACGCCACGGTGTTCGCGCTAAAGCGCAGGCCGCTGGAGTTGCCGGAAAAGACCAAGGGCATGCTCAACGAAGAGACCTCCGGCCGCCTTGGACGGCTGCGGGCCGCGCTCGATTCCCAAGCGAGTTGGGACGTTCCCACCCTTGAGGCGGCGCTGCGCACGTTCGCCGAGAGCGAGGGCGTCGGGCTCGGAAAATTCGGCCCCGCCTTACGCGGTGTCATCTCCGGCGGCTCGCCGGCTCCGGACCTTGCAGGAGCCCTTGTGAGCCTTGGGAAAGAGGAAAGTTTGGGGCGTCTCGACGACGCGCTTTCACAGCCCGCATAAGACGCTATAAGGCCTCGAAAACGGGCGTTTAACTTTTGGAATACGGAAGGTATGGCATGGGCGAAACGGCTAAGGTGAGTTTCGACGACAAGTCGGTCGAGCTGCCGATCCTCAAGGGAACCGACGGCCCGGCCGTCGTCGATATTCGAAAGCTTTACGCCGAAGCCGACGTCTTCACCTACGATCCGGGCTTCACCTCGACGGCGAGCTGCGAAAGCAAGATCACCTTCATCGACGGCGACAAGGGCGTGCTGCTGCACCGCGGCTACCCCATCGACCAACTGGCCGAGAAGTCGAGCTTCCTCGAGGTCTGCTACCTTCTGCTGAACGGCGAACTGCCGAACGCGAAGGAATTCGACGCCTTCGAACACAACATCACCTATCACACCATGCTGCACGAGCAGTTCGATAGGTTCTTCAACGGCTTCCGCCGCGACGCACACCCGATGGCCATCATGGTCGGCGCTGTCGGCGCTCTGTCGGCCTTCTATCACGACAGCACCAACATCGAGGATCCGGAACAGCGGATCATCTCCTCGCATCGCCTGATCGCCAAGATGCCGACGATCGCCGCGCGGGCGTTCAAGTACTTCAAGGGCCAGCCGTTCGTGCATCCGCGCAACGACCTGTCCTATTCGGAAAACTTCCTGCGCATGTGCTTCTCGGTTCCGGCCGAGGACTGGAAGCCGAACCCCGTGCTGACGCGCGCCATGGACCGCATCTTCATCCTGCACGCGGATCACGAGCAGAACGCCTCGACCTCGACCGTTCGCCTGGCCGGCTCGTCGGGCGCCAATCCGTTCGCCTGCATCGCAGCCGGCATCGCCTGCCTCTGGGGCCCGAGCCACGGCGGCGCCAACGAAGAAGCGCTGAACATGCTGGCCGAGATCGGCTCGGTGGAGAACATCCCCGAGTACGTCCAAGGCGTGAAGGACCGCCGCTACCGCCTGATGGGCTTCGGTCACCGGGTCTATAAGAACTACGACCCGCGCGCGAAGGTCATGCAGCAGACCTGCCACGAAGTGCTGGCGGAAGTCGGCCACTCCGACGACCCGCTGCTGAAGGTGGCCATGGAGCTCGAGAAGATCGCGCTCAACGATCCCTACTTCATTGAGCGCAAGCTCTATCCGAACGTCGACTTCTACTCGGGCATCACGCTGCGCGCGCTCGGCTTCCCGCCGGAAATGTTCACCGTGCTGTTCGCCCTGGCTCGCACCGTCGGCTGGATCAGCCAGTGGAAGGAAATGATCGAGGATCCGTCGCAGAAGATCGGCCGTCCGCGCCAGATCTACACCGGCGCCGCGCATCGCGACTACGTCTCGGTCGACAAGCGCTAAGCTAGCGCCAAGACACTGCTATCAGGCCCCGCCGGTTCACCGGCGGGGCCTTTTGCTTGCGCGAAGACGCGGGACCCCGGCGAGCCGCGCCCTGGAGCCTTCTGGATTTCAGGGATGGCAGAGAGGCCTCAGGCCCGCTCGGCGAGCAGTTTCAGCACCGCATCCGCCGCGATCTCAGACGGATCCGGGCCGCCGCGGCCCATCTTGAGTAACGCAGCGCTCTGCGCCTCCGCCTGGGTGCGACGCAGTTCCGGATCATCCAGCCGCTTGCCGACCTCACGCGCCAGGGCCGGCCCGTTGCACTCGTCCTGCACCAGTTCGGGGGCCACGAAAGCCTGGGCGGCGATATTGAAGAGCGTGATGTAGGGCGTCTTGATCAGGTGCTTCAGGATGGCGTGGGTCATCGAGCTGAGCCTATAGCCGACGACCATGGGCACGCCGGCCAGGGCGAGTTCGGTGGTGACGGTGCCGGAACAAGCCAGGGCGACCGTCGCGGCCTTCATCGCATCCAGCTTTGCGGCTTCGCCCTCGACAACGTGCGCCCACGCACCGGCTTGGTCCCGGACGCTTGCAGCGACCGTGGGCGCTGCGGGGATGATGACCTGCAGCTCCGGCCGCGCCTTCTTGAGAATGGCGACCGCATCGGCAAAGGGCGGCAGGATGCGGCTGATCTCTCCCGGACGGCTGCCTGGCAACACCAGCAACACCGGCGCATCGTCGGCGATGCCAAGCTGGCTGCGCAGGCGGGCGCCGTCAGCTTGGGAGAAGTCGAGGTTCAGCGCCGAATTGCCAACGAAGGTGACCGGCAGACCCTGCGCCTCGAAATACGGCGCGTCGAAGACGTGGATCGACAACAGGTGGTCGACGCTCGCAGCGAGGGTTCTGGCGCGGCCTGGCCGCGTCGCCCAGACCTGAGGCGCCACGTACTTTATCAGCGGCAGGTCGGGATCGAGCTTACGCAGCCCCTGTGCGACCCGCAGCGTAAAGCCCCAGGAGTCGATGAGGACCGCGACATCCGGCTTCTCGCGGGCGGCCAGGGCCACCGTGTCGGCGACCCGCGCCTTCACTTTCGGATAGGCCATCAGGCCTTCCAGCAGGCCCAGGATCGAAAGCTCGGTGATATCGAACGGGCTTTGCACGCCCTCGGCGGCCATGCGCGCGCCGCCGACCCCGACAAATCGCACGCCATCGCCCAGGCGGGCGCGCAGGGCCCTGGCCAAGGCCGCGCCGCGGTCGTCACCGGAGGCCTCCGCGGCCACTAGCATCACGCAGAGCGGCCGCGTCACGGGGCTTCGGGCGGCTCCACGCCCACCACGAACAGGCCGAGTTCGTCGGCCAAGGCGATCACCGCGTCACGGTCGAGGACGATGAGCCGGCCGACCTCCCCCGCCACGCCGGCAAGGCCAGCCTGCGCCGCGCGCTGGATGGTGTTGAGCCCGATCGTCGGCAGGTCGATGCGGGTTTCCTGGATCGGCTTGGGCGCCTTGGCGAGCGCGCCCCGCGGCGCTTCGGGGACACCGCGAATGCTGCGCGGCAGCTCGGCGACGCGTCTCAGCATGGCGTCGGTGCCCTCCTGCGCCTCGACGGCCAGGACGAGGCCGTCGCACACGACGGCCCCCTGCCCCACGTCCAGCTCGCCAATCGCGCGGGCGACCTTCAGAGCGTGATGGACGTCGGCGATCTGCTCTGCTGTCGGGGCGACCGCGCCGAGCGGACCAGCCGGAAGCGTCAGGTCGCCCATGACTTCGTGGGCGCCCTCGACGGCGAAGCCTTCCTTCTCGAACTCCCCAACCAGCTGGCGTAGCAGCGCATCGTCGCCCCTACGCGCCGCAGCGATCACGCCAGGCAGCGCCATCAGGCCGCGAAGATCGGGCGCCAGGCTCTTGAAGTCAGGCCGGTCGACCGTCCCGACGAGGGTTACGGCCTTGCAGCCCGCCCGCTTGAGCGCCTTGAAGCACTTCCCAAGCTCCGCCAGGCCGATATCCACGCCCGGATATTGAGCGATCTCGGGCCCCGAAAACCCCTTGAGCCGGACGATGAAGAACGGACGCCCGGCGCGCTCGCAGTGTTGCGCCAGCTCGACCGGCAGCGCGCCGCCGCCGGCGATCAGCCCAAGCTTCGACATCCTAGACCTCGCGCTCGGGCAGGCAGAGCGGCCGGCTGGCGTCGGCCCGGATGAAATCGATGATCTCCATCACCTCGGGGCTGTCCGAATAGGTTTCGACGGTGTCGTCGAGACGCTCCTGGAACGTCCCTTCGTCAGCGAAGAGCATCCGATAGGCCGCCCGCATCGTATTGATGCTTTCCCGACTGAACCCGCGCCGCTTCAGGCCGAGCAGGTTCAGGCCTTCGAGGTGCGCGTGGTTGCCCCAGACCGAGCCATAGGGGATGACGTCCTTCACAACGGCCGCCAGTCCGCCGATCATGGCGTGGCGACCGACGCGGGTGCGCTGGTGGACTGCAGCCAGACCGCCGACGATGACGAAGTCAGCGATCTCGCAGTGACCGCCCAGGGTCGCCTGCTTGGTAAGGATGACTTGGTCTCCGATGACGCAGTCATGGCCGACATGGCTTTCGATCATGTAGAATCCATCCGACCCGACGCGGGTGATCGCTCCGCCGCTGGCCGTACCGGTGTTCATGGTCGCATGTTCGCGGATCAGGTTGCGATCCCCGATGACCAACTGCGTCTCCTCGCCCTTGTAGGCCGTGTGCTGCGGCGGACCGCCGAGCATGGCGAAGGGATAGACGACATTGTCCTCGCCCAGCGAGGTGCGGCCATCGACGACAACGTGAGAGATGAGCCTGGTCCGCGCCCCCAGTTTCACGCCCGGGCCGACCGTGCAGAACGGCCCGACGACAACCCCTTCGGCCAGTTCCGCCTTGGGATCGACGATAGCGCTGGGATGGACCTCGATGCTCATGGCGTCTCCACCAACATGGCTGCAAACTCGGCTTCGGCGGCGATCTTGTCGCCTACCATTGCCTTACCCTCGAACTTGAAGAGTCCGCCCCGCGCGCGCAGCACCTTGACGTGCATGCGCAGCACGTCGCCCGGCCGGACCGGATGACGGAAACGGCAATTATCGACTGAAGCGAACAGGATGGTCTTGCCCGCCGGATCGACATCCAGCGATTTCGACATCAGGACGGCGCCCGTCTGGGCCATCGCCTCGACGATCAGCACGCCGGGCATGACAGCGTATTCCGGGAAGTGCCCCTGGAAGAACGGCTCGTTGATGGTGACGCACTTGATCCCGACGATCGACTCGTGGGCGCGATACTCCTCCGCCCGATCAACCAGCAGGAACGGATAGCGATGCGGAATCCGCTTGAGGATTTCCGAAATGTCGATCGAGACCTCGCTCGCGGCCGCGTCGTTGCTCATTGCCCCGTCCCCTTGCGGTTGGCCGAGCGCGAAACCCAGGCAACCTCTCTCATCCAGCGCCGGATCGGCTGACCGGGCAGGCCGCCCCAAGTCTCGCCGGCCGGAATGTCTCGAAATACGCCGGCCGCGGCGGCCACCTGGGCGCCGTCACCGATCGTCACATGGTCGGCGACCCCTGCCCGACCGCCGAACGCCGCGCCGTCGCCGATGACGACGCTGCCGGAGATTCCGGTAT
>JAEXKM010000113.1 GCA_023445705.1 Pseudomonadota bacterium | reverse complement strand
CCCCTCCTCGATCTCGTCGGCGTCCGTCGGCAGGACCTCCTCGCGGATCACCTGCGCGAGATCGTTGAGCAATTGCTGCTTCTGGTCTGCCCGGCTTTGCGTTCCATCGCCCGCCGATTGCAGCGTTTCGAGGAAACTCGCCTGCTGCTCGGCGGGCAATTCGGCGATGATCATCTTGACGATGTTGCGCAGCGACGTGCCCGACTTGCGCACCACCAGGACGACCCTCTCCCTGGTCGGCTTGATGTTGAGCCGCATCCAGTGAACGAGATGCGACTTACCCGAGCCCGTTTCGCCGAGGATCGCCGCCAGTGCATGCGGCCGGTCCTCACGCAGAAAATCCGCGAGAAAGGCCGGCGGCGTCATGTCCGCCCACGAGGCCTCGCCGATCTCTTGGAACGACTTGCCAACCTGCGGGCTGACCTTGAGGTCCCAGTCGCTGTGCACCGCTCGGAAAAGGCTATCGCTGATATGCTCGGCGAATGGATTGATCACCTGGCGGACGGCACCGGGATCCCAGCAGAGAAAATTGCGCATCATGCCGCCTCTCGCAGCGCGATACGGCTCACGCGACCTTCGCGCGAGCCGAAATCGAGAATACGGCCGGGTGCGTCGGCGACGGTCGCCATAGTCAGGCGCTGGCGGTCGGCAAGCCGCTGCAGCGCAAGACTGGTGGTGATCGAGAGACACTTGTCGCCGTCCGCCACCGGGGTGAGCCGCATGGCTTCATAGTCCTGGCGAACACTGCCGGTCTCAAAGACCGGAAAGATCGCTGCCAACCGCGTCATGAATTGCTCGATCGGTAGGTCGTTGCCCTCGGAGAAGATGGCGGGCAGCGCGCTTTCGATTGCCTTAACCGGATCGGGGATCACCCGGCGCGAGGTGACGTCCTCGGCATCGCTGCCACCCCCGACGATGGTGGCGAAGCCGAGATAACGCGCCCAATACAGGAAGTTCTGGTAGCGATTGAGCGAGGTCAATTCGGTCTTCGACGCCTGATCTCCGATCTGCGCTTTTAGATTGTTTTGCGGCGCCTCGGAGAAATTCATCGGCCGCAGCGGGCTGGAACTCAGAAACCAGGACAAGGCGACCATGAAGCCGGCTTGCTGTGTTTCGGCTGCGCGCGTCGGATCGAACAAGGTGCGTCGCATGAAAGCCAAGAAGAACGTCTCGCTACCCTTGCCTTTTTTTCCGCCGCCGCGCGCGTCGGCGGTCAGCCGCACCTTGTCCTCAACCTCTTCGACCAGACCGATGCGCCGTGCTTCGGCAAGCGTGTTGCTGAACAAGGTTGTGGTCGACTCGCCATCATCATCGCCGCCGCGTCCACTGAGTGACGGCGGCGTGGCCCACGCCTCGATCCGGTTTTTGGCTTCGCCATTTTCGCTGTCGAACAAGGCTGAATAGATCGCGAACAATCGACTCGGAACAGCTTGGGCAGTTGTAACTATACTCATTGCGCTACTCTTGCATTAAACTCGTCGAGCGTCAGCGTCCGACCGCCAAAGACATCCTTCAACCTGCGTCCATCCGGGGCGGACTGATCGATCGGCGCGAGGAAGATGCGGGGATTGTCAGGCCGGGGCGCGAGGTTCTGCGGCTCGAGTGTTTGCCGGTCGCCTACCATGACAAGTTCGGGGCCACGCGGAAGGCGCGATAAGGCAAGCGAGGACAAGTCGCTGACGAAGAATGCCAACTTTTCCGCAAATTTGAGAACCCGGACCATGTCGAACGGCTGCGGGCCGAGCGTGATCAACTTGGCGAGACGGGCCTGCGCTAAGCGCTGCAGCGTGTCACCAAGCCGGCGCGACGCGTTGCGTGCGAGGTCGCCGGGATCGTAGCTGACCAAAAGCCGGAGATCGCGGTCGAGAAGATTGGCGATCAGCGGATCGAGCGGCTCGGTCCATGGGCCGCGCGGTTCGCCAACTGCTACGCTGTTGAGGCGACAAGCCTCGTCAGACCGACACCGGCTGCAGCGGCTGCACGTCCGTCCGACCCGGTTCGCACCGTACAAATCTTCAAGGATCGCGGCCGGACAGCGATCGTTGCGCAGATATTCGCGCATGAGGTCGAGATTGCGCTTGGCGGCAAGCCAGCCGACCCGGCGCACGGGTTCGACGTGCGACTGCCATAGCGCCAGGTCGAGATGATGATCGTCGATGATCTCGATTTCGAGCCAGTCGCCCTCCTGTTCGATCCGTGGATAGGGTGTGCCGAGCAGTCGCAGAATGCCGGCACGCGCCATCAGGGCGACCGTGCGCAAGTTCCAGTCGGTATTGGCATCGCCGAACATGTCGATGTCGCGTTCATCGGTGCCGGGTCGGCCGTCGATCCGCACGGCGAAGCGTCCGTTCCCAAGGCTGGTCTTTCGCGCGAACATCGCAGACCAGCGATGGTAGCCGCGATCAATGCTGATGACTTGCTGGGCGTTAATGCGCTCGGCGATCCCCATGTCTTTGTCTGTCGGCACAATCAGCGAAAGCGCAGCCTTGCCGTCGCGCCCGCCACGCCCGACTTCTTGGTAGAAGCGATCGAGCGTCTCTGGAACGCAGGCATGGATCACGCTGCGGGCATGCCCGTAATCGATGCCAAGCCCGAACGCGGAAGTTCCGACGACGATATCGAGTGCGCCGTCGCGCCACTGGCCGACAATCTCCTCTCGCTCGGCGCGCCCGGTCTTGCCGTGGAGCTTGCGAACCCGGCGAAACCCCGCGTCGATCAGTCGCGCATACCAGGCGTTGGCGGCCGAAACCTCGGTGACATAAAGCACGGCCGGCCGAGGCACGTGGTGAAGCGCCTCCAAGACCTGGGCAGTTCGACTGGCCTCATTGGTCGACGGCGCAATCCAATAGTCCGGTTCGGGCCGCAACTGCACCGCGGCCAGGCTTTCGAAATCGCTTTCGGCGCCGAACAGAGAGCGCAAGGTTTCGAGTGAGGAGTCGGTGAGCGTCGCCGACAACATGATGGTGCGCAGCGCCTGGCCGGGCGGTGCCGCCGACAGTAGTTCGCGCCGCAAGCCGCTCAATTCCTGGAACTCGGTCCGAAAACCCGTTCCCCATTGGTCGACGAGATGAGCTTCGTCGATCACCAGCGCGCGCAACAGGCCTGCCTCGGCCGCGCGCCGCAACGAGTCGCGCAGACGGCCGCATGCGGCTTCGGGCGACGCGAAGCACAGGCCCTGGGTGCCGTCGGCGATCCGTTCGGCGATGATATTGTTCTGGACGTCGTTGCCGCCCTGGAAAGCGAGCGGGCGCGACAGGCCGCAGACATCGACCGCTTCCTGTTCGTGATTGACCCCGAGCGCGACCGTAGGGACGATCACCAGCGTTACGCCGCGGTTTTCCGCCTGGTCCGCGCCGACAAAGCCGACCGTCTGGACCAGCTGGAAGATCATGCTCTTGCCCTCGCCGGTAGGCAGAGCAACGACGAGGCTTCCGCCGGCGGGGGTCGAGAGCGCGGCACGTACGGCAGCGCGCTGTCCGCGGCTGCGATAGGAGGTCCGACCGACAGCGGCGAGCAATGGATCGCCCTCGCAATCCGCCCTGTTGAACTCACGGCGGGTTGCTTCGGACGCGGCAAGGGTTTCGACGCCGTCGCCGGGAGCCGTGAGCCATGCCGGCTTCCAGGGCTGGAGCGTCACAAGTCGCGCTTCGCCGGCGGAAGTGTGGTGTAGCCCGACCGCATCCCAACTGGTGAACCCGTCGAAGCGGGGATGCGACACCAGGACAGCTGGGGACACCATGGCGCCGCGCCGGACATGCTCATAGGTCATAACTTGGCGGAGCAACACGGCCAGATCGAGCGCGCTCGCCTTGCGTGCCGGGTCGACCAGCGCTTTGCGCAAACGCTCGACCGCGGGTGACCGGGCTTGCCAGTCCTCCTCGCTATCAGCGCGGTTGAGCAATTGGCTCAGCGCGACAAAGGCGTCATGGCCATCGCGGTCAGCCATGAGCGGACCTCGCGAGCGCCCCACCCAGGATGAAACATCCCATGGCGTCGAGCCGGATGGCGGGTGATGCGATGCTGGGCAGGATTGACTCGATCAGCGCGATATCCTCGCGTGCCATCGAGTCGCCGGCCGATTGGCGGCGCTGGAGCCGGTTCCGGCGCCGCTGTAGATCGCTTGCCGCCAGTGTCGTCGCCGCGGTGATCGCATCGAGCACGGCGGGCTGCTCAGATAAGGTTTGCCGCGCGCCGTTCCGCACGCGACGGCACACTGCTGGAAACACAGCGGGGTCAATATAGTCGGCGAGGATACGCGGCCGGCTTCCGAGATTGATGTCCGCGCTCGGGCCTTTCCCATGCCCGTTATACGGCTTGGACAGGATGGCGAGCAGCGCAGGATCGATGACCGTCTCACCATTGATGTCGATGAACAGGGTCTGCTCGCTTTGCGCAAAATAGCGCTGCGCGCGGCGTGACGCGGCAAGTTCGGCGCGCGACGGTGCGAGCAGGTCGGCGATGTCGAGATTGGGCTCGATCGTGAAGCAGAGCTTGAATCCGATCCAGGCGTCGCCAAACCAGTCCGCAACCGGCCGATAGGTGACGAACGCGGTTCCGCGATCGTCCCAGCGCGTGAAGCGCGCCAGCACGTCGATGAGCGGCGTACCCGGGCGCAGCAAGGTCACGGCGGTCCGGCGTGTCGCGATCCGGCGCTTCCAGCTCAGCGGCTGGCTGTCGTCGAGTTCTAATTGCTGTTGCCACGGCAAGCGCGGGATCAAAGTCTGCTTGGTTATGCCAAGCTTGAACGGATCTTCCTCGGGCCAGGCGTAGGGCCGCTTCTTGAGTTGCAGTGTGTCGATCAGCCATTGATCGACGCCGGCCTCGAGCGCCGCCTCATCAGCTTCGGCGTCATCCAGAGCCTGGATGAATGTTTCGACGGGTTCCTCTGCAAGCGCGATCCGGTCGAGGGCATATTGCTCGTCCTGCGACTTTCGTTCGTCGGCGATCTGGCCTTTGATCTCCTCGGCCAGCGCGACTAGCGCATTGGGTCCGCTCATCAGTAGGGTATCGAGCGCGCGGGTCTCGAAATCCTCCAGCAGGAATTGCACATCACTGATTGAGCGGTGGAAAATCGACAGGCCATCGGCGAGCAAGGCCAGCCAGGCTGCAAAGGGGCTTTCATCTTCGTCCGAAGGCAAGAGGATTCGGTGACGGATGATCCCCTGGCGCCGGCCATAGCGGTCGAGGCGGCCGATGCGCTGCTCAATCCGGGCAGCGCTCAGCGGCAGGTCGAGATGCACGATCGCATCGGCAAAACTGAGATTGAGACCTTCTTCGGCCGTCCGGTCGCCGATGAGAACCGCGGCATCAGGCACTTGCGCGAACGCCGCGACGCCATCCTCGCCCGCATCACCTCCCGAGACGAGCAGAAAGCACAGTGTGTCGCCGAGCGCCTCCTCCAGCGCTCCATGAAAGGCCGTTGCCAGCGCCTCAGCCGTCGCGAACACCACGATCTTGGGCTGATCGACGTCGGCCCGCAGCGTCTTGATCAGCCTCCGCACGCTTTCGACCATCGTTGCGATGCGGTCGGCATCATCATAGTCCTGAGCTTGCTCGCGCAGCGCGTCGAGGATTTCGGCCTCGCCGGCGAAGATGGGCATGACGCCAGCCAGCAAGGCGCGGAGAGCGTCGGCGCCTTCGGACACCGCGCCGAGAAGATTCCGGTAGCGCGCGGCGAGCAGCGGCGCCCCCGCATCGCCATCGACTAGCGAGTCGACCGCAGCCGACCGCCAGTCTTCAAGCGTGCCAAGCAGCACCGCCAGCTTGTCGCTCGGATCGCCTTCGGTGCGCACATGGGTCATGGCGCCGCCATCGGGTCCGCGTGGTCGAAACTCCCATCCTTGGGCGTCGGCGCGACGCGAGCGGATCAGGCGCTGGTGGATGCGATAGCTGTCGGCGATATGCTCCTTGAGCGCGCCGCACAGGTCGACGAGTCGCTCGGGTGCCTCGCGCGTTGCCTCAATCAACCGCGGCGCCAGAACTTGGACTACGGGATCGTCGGGAAAGCTGCGGACTAGTTCAGCGCCGCGCTGGCGCAGCACAATGCCCGATGCGTCCGGGTCGAGACTGAGGAGCAAGCGGCCGATCGCCCGGCGCTGTTCGAGCTTCAGGCGAAACCCGTCAAGATCGTCGAGCGGATGGGTCAGCGGATCAAGCAAGTTGAGCAGCGCCAGGAACCGAGCCTCCTCACCAAGAGGCGGCGTTGCGGACAGCAGCAACAACACCGGCACGTCTCGGGCTAGCTCGCGCAACCGAGCCGCCGATGCTGAATGCGGGCCGTCCTCGAACCCAACCAGATGATGCGCTTCGTCGACCACCAGAACATCGGGTGTTCGCGCGACCCGCTCGATTTCGGCATGCGAGCAACATTCGAAGGGCTCGCCGAACTGGTCGAGGCGTAGCTTTTCGGAAAGTTCGCGCCGCCACTGCTCGCACAGCGCCGACGGGGTCGCGATCAGCACCTCGGTGTCGGGATTGTCGATCAGATGCTGGCGGATGATCAGCCCGGCCTCAATTGTCTTGCCCAGCCCGACCTCGTCGGCGAGGAGATAGCGCTGGATCGGATCGCTGAGCACGCGGCGCACCGCTGCGACCTGGTGCGGCACGAAGTCGATTCCGGCCGAGAGCAGCGACGTCAGACCTTGAGCTGCACTGGTCAGCGACCGCAGCGGTGTCAGCGCGGCTTGCCGGCGGTCGTGCAGATATTGGCTTTCGGCGGCGCCGGCCGCGAGCATTTCGGCCGGATCCTCGGGCGCATTCCATGGCCGGACGAACAGGTCGATCTCGCTGAAATCCTTTTGCTTCCCGTTGGGGAAGCGGACCTCATAAGTGACAAGGCCATTTTCCTGCTGGAGATAGTCGCTGATGCGGCCGACCCGCATACGCTCGTCGTCGAGAACATAGGCCCGCGTCTGCGGGCTCAAATAGGCACGGACGACCGCGCCTACCTCGCACTCTATATCTTCGCTACGTTGGATCGAGTGGAAGATCGAGACGACACAGCGGCCTTCGGCCGCAGATTGCAGCTTCCCGACGCCCTTTTGCCCGGGCAATTCGACGAGCATCCCCCTGAACAGACCCGTATCCCCGTATGGGCGATTCCCCACAATCGCACCGTTAGGGTCATCTTACTGACAGAGGGTTGAGAACCAACCAAAAACGGCAAGCGCTATTCGTCCAAACTGGTCCGATGTTCTTGCCAGCCCCTCATGCGCAAATCGCAAGCCGGACAGGTGCCACAGCCGTACCCCCACTCCCGCAAGCGATCGTGCTCGCCACGATAGCAAGTATGAGTGCCGGTGCGGATGAGGTCGACCAGTTTCTCGCCACCGAGTATTTTTGCCAGACTCCAGGTCTGCGCCTTATCGAGCCACATCAATGGGGTGTGGAC
>JAEXKM010000109.1 GCA_023445705.1 Pseudomonadota bacterium | reverse complement strand
GGCTCCAACCGCGGCGGCCTTCTTCGTAAGTCGCATCGCTAACCTCGTTTCGGGTTACGCCGTCCCGCGAAACCAACGGGTGCGCGACGCGGTGGTTCCGGCCTGCCTGGGCCTCAGTTGAGCTGTGTCCAGGCTGCTCCGGACAAGGCCCGGTCCTCACCCAGCTTGAACAGCCGCTTCATGCTTTCGGGCTGGAAATTGAGGCTGCCGCTCTCGGCGTCGCGGGGGATTTCGGCCACCGAGAAGCCCATGCCGTTTCGCTCGGCGAAGGCGCGATTGGCGGCCAGGTGGACGCGTAGGTTGGTCTTCATCATCGTATCATAGGCCCGGGCGAGTATGGTCGGGGCGCCGCCGCGCACGACCGCGAAGGTCGGATCGACCTTGCCGTTGATCAGAATGTAGATGCTGCTTCGCTGCTGCTCTGCGCCGGGCGCGTCCCAGAAATAGAGCGCCTCCGGAATCGAGACGAAGGGCGCTGTCACGCCCCCGTCCACGTGCAGTTCGTCGATCTCGCGGCCGTCGGTCTGGCCGACGGGAATGATCACGGGCGGAAAGACGCCCGGGATGGCGGCTGAGGCGACGAGCACGTTGCGGAACAACTCCAACGCATCCGGGCCCCCGCGGCTGGCGATGGCGCCCATGTCCCAGACCACGGTCTGCTGGCTGTCCAGGTTGGTCGTGGCGATCAGGAGCCGCCGGCCCTTGGCGTGCTCCTGGGCGATCTCGTGCAGCATCACCGGCGTGCAGTAGGTCTCGACCAGATTTCGCAGGTGGCTGGGATTGTAGATGCTGGAGGAGAACAGCACGCCCAGGCCGCGGCCCTGCAGCACCTGGCTCGCCTTGCCCCCGGCATAGGCTTCCCGCAGCTTCCCATCCCAGGCCGGGCCGAGGAAGGCGAAGGGGGCGATCAAGGCGCCGGTGCTGACCCCGGTCACGACCTCGAAGGCGGGGCGCGTCCTGGCCTTGGTCCAGCCGACCATCACGCCCGCGCCATAGGCGCCGTCCGCGCCTCCGCCCGAGATCGCGAGGACGTTGACCTGGCCGTCGCCGCGGGCTGTGCGCTGTTGCTGGGCCCGCTGGGTGAAGGCGAGCGCGGCCGTCTCGTCGGCCGCGTCGAAGCGGATGTCGGCGGCCGAGGGCGGCAGCGCGCGATAGGCCTCGTCGGCGCTGAAGTCCTCGCGGGTGAGAGACGCGCACCCGCTCAGCGTGACCGCCGCGAGGGCTATGGCGGCCCAGCGCCGCGCCTTACCGATCGGTGACCTGTCGCGGCCGAGCGCCATCTTCCAACTCGAAACTAAGACGCCGAACTCGCGTCGGCGGGAAGATGGCGCAAGATGCGGGAGAGTCCTAGGGGATGAGAATCGCCTGCGCGATCATGCCCAGGCCGACGATGCTCACCAGCCAGACCAACGAGCGGAGTTGGCGCACGCCCCAGGCATAAAGCGGCACGTAGGCCACCCGGGCCCAGAAGTAGATCTGCGCGCCGAGGGCGGTGATCTGGCTCTCCTTGCCGGCCACGTGGGCGATGAGCACCGCGCCGAGGAAGAGGGGCAGGGTCTCGAACAGGTTGTCCTGGGCGCGCTTCAGCCGCAGCGCCTTGTCGCTCAGCGGCGGCATTTCGCCGTCCCGCGGGCCAGTGTTCCACTTCAAGCCGTACTGACTGGTCCTGGCGATGTCGAAAAGCAGGATCTGTGCGAAGGCGAGGACGAGGGTCCAGGCCGCCATCATCAAACCGATGGTCATGGTGATGTCTCTCCGTGGTTCGCGCCCCAGCGCGAGGCGAAACGCAAGGTCGGGCGAGTCGGGAGGCTAAGCCATGGCGCCCGCGGCTATGGCGCGGGCCGGGCTTCCCCTCTATGGGGACGGTCCGAAGGAGATCCCGTTGCCCGCCGAGCCCGCCGCCCATGCCGCCGTCCAGCGTAATGGCATGGGGATCGTCCTGCGCGTCGCCGCCATGGCCTGCATGGCGGTGCTGAGCGCCCTGGTGAAGGCGTGCGCCGAACGGGGCGCCCCTGTGCTGGAAATCGTGTTCTTCCGCAACGCCTTCGCCTTCATTCCGGTACTGCTCTACACGTGGAAGACCGCGGGCTTCGGCGTGCTGAAGACGAACCGCCTGGGCGGGCATGCCCTGCGCGCGACGGTCGGCCTTGTCGGTATGGTGTGTGGTTTCACCGCCGTCTCGATGCTGCCGCTGACCGAATCCACGGCGCTGGCCTTCGCCTCGCCGCTGTTCATGACGGCGTTGTCGGCGCTGATCCTGAAGGAATTCGTCGGGCCGCACAGGTGGGGCGCCGTCCTGGTCGGCTTCATTGGCGTGCTGATCATGGTCCGGCCCGATCCCAACAACATGGCCAATCTGGGCGCGGCGTTCGGCCTGTTGGGGGCGCTCGGCGCGGCCGGCGCCATGATCACCATCCGCGAAATCAGCCGCACCGAGCCTGGCCCGACCATCGTCTTCTACTTCACCCTGGCAGGGATGCTGTTCGGCCTAGCCAGCCTGCCGTTCGGCGGCTGGACGATCCCCGATCTCACCACCCTGTTGATGCTGATCGCCACAGGTCTGGTCGGCGGCGCCGGCCAACTGCTGCTGACCGAGGCCTTGCGCCGCGCGCCGGTCGCCGTCGTGGCGCCCTTCGACTACACCCAGCTCATCTGGGCCTGCATCATCGGCTACGTCTTCTGGGACGAGATCCCCCGTTCGGCGACGGTGGCCGGCGCCTTGGTGGTTGCGGCCAGCGGCGTCTACATCCTTCTGCGAGAGACGCGGCGTTTCCGGGCTTCGGCCCCGAAATAACTTTCGGGGACAACGGCTTGGCGCTCCTGATGGCGCGTTGACAGACCCGCGTTACGGGCGGATTCTGCTTCCTGGAAGGATCGGGCGCGCGAGACCCGCCTCAAAGCCGGACGCGCCGCCTTCAGGCGCTGGAGGCGCTGGGAACATGCTCAAGGGAATTCTGGTCGCGACCCTCGCGATCTTCGCCCTGGCCGTAGCGACCGCCGCGGAGGGCGCCGTCACCGTGCTCGGCGGAGGCTTGGCCGGGAAGTGCTCCGACGCGGCCGTCGGCGGTGAGACCGACCCTCGGTACGAAGAGATTTGCACCCTGGCCCTCGACACCGAGTTCCTGCCGCTGCGCGATCGCGCCGGGACCTATGTGAACCGCGGCGTCTTCAAGCTGCGCCGGGCCTCCTACGTCGACGCCGCCCAGGACTTCAGCCAGGCCGCCAAGCTGCAGCCCGACCTGGGCGAGGCCTACGTTAATCGTGGGGCCGCGTTCATCGGCCAGAAGCGCTATGCCGAAAGCCTGCCGGACCTGAACCGCGCGCTCGAACTGGGCGTCTCCGAGCCGGCGAAGGCCTACTACAACCGCGCCATCGCCTACGAGGGCTTGGACGAGGCCAAGGCGGCCTACTTCGATTATCAGAAGGCGATCGAGATCGACCCGGCGTGGACCGCACCGCGCGAACAACTGACCCGCTTCACCGTTTCACACAAATAGGCGGGAGCCATGAGCCAGCTTCAGCGTTCGGGTTTCATGCGCATCCTCGCTTGCAGCCTTGGCCTGCTGGGCCTTTCGATGACCTCCGCGGCGGCGCAGGTTCCCTACGGCTCGGTAGTGACCGACCCGGCCTATCAAGCCCAGCAGCAGATCGACCGACAGCGTGCGATCGCCCTTGAGAACCAGCTCAACACGCTGGACGCCCGCGTGCAGAGCGAGCAGCGGCTGCGGGACTTCCAGGCTACCGTCCCGGCGCCGGGCCTCAAGGGCCCCGATCATCCCGCGCCGACGGCGAGTGGTCCCTATGCTTCGATCCCGGATGCGGCGCTGGCGGCGTCCAACGAGCGCGTCCGCGCGGCTTCGAAAAACCCCCGCTGACAACCACGCCAATTCCCCGCATCTTCGGGCGCGCCTGTGCGTTCGGTCGGGCGGCGTTTGAGGAGCATCGGCATGCGTTGGCAGGGCGGTCGTCGGGGCGGCAACATCGAAGACCGGCGCGGTATGAGCGCCGCCGGCGTAGGCGGGATCGGCCTTGGCGGCGTGGTGCTGGCCTTGATCGGCTACTTCGTGTTCGGGATCGACCCCTCCACCACCATGTCCGTCGTCCAGGGGACTGACGGCCAGGCGCAGCAGCAGGACGGCGTGCGCGGCACGACCTCCGACGAGGGCGGCCAGTTCGTGGACGTGATCGAGCAGTCGACCACCGATGTCTGGTCCCAGATCTTCGCCAAGGAGGGTCAGCGCTACCAACGGCCGGCCTCCGTCGTCATCTACGACCAGGCCACCGGCACCGGTTGCGGCATGGGCCAGTCCGCCATGGGACCGTTCTATTGCCCGGCCGATCAGAAGGTCTATCTGGACCTCGCCTTCTGGCAGGAGCTTGAGACGAGGTTCGGCGCCAAGGGCGAGGCGGCGAGAGCCTATGTCATCGCGCACGAGATTGGCCATCACGTCCAGAACCTGACCGGAGAGACGCGCCGGGTCGAACGCGGATCGCGCGGGGCCGACTCCTCGGCTGTCCGGCTCGAGTTGCAGGCGGACTGCTATGCGGGCGTCTGGGTGGCGCACGCAGGAACAGTCTCAGGCGGCCAAGTCTCACTTGATCCTGCCGATATCGAAGACGGCATCCGGGCGGCCGCAGCGGTCGGCGACGACGCCATCCAAAAGCAGGCCCAGGGCCGGGTGATGCCCGACGCCTTCACGCACGGCACCAGCGAGCAGCGCATGCGCTGGTTCCGCGCCGGGGTCCAAACGGGCGACCCGGCGTCATGCGACACCTTCCGCGCGGCGCGTCTCTAGCGGGCGGGCAGGGGCTCCAGGCCAAGGCAGACGGCAACGCAACGCCGCGCCAGCGCTTCGCCGGCATCGATGAACGGCAGGCGTCCGGCCTCGGCGCCGAACACCAGCGGGACCTCGGTGCAACCGGCGATGATCGCATCGGCGCCGTCCGCCGCCAGGCTCTGCGCCAGTTCGGCCATGCGCTCTCGCACCTCGGGCCCCAGGTCGCCGCGCTTGATCCGGTAGACGAGGTCCATGAAGGCCTCTTGCCGGTCCTTGTCGAGGATCACCACGCCCAAGCCCTGCGCCGCCAGATACTCGCGGTATAGCTTGAGGGCCTTGTTGGTGCCCAGCACGCCGACACGCCGGGCGCCGGTGTCCCTCGCCACCTTCGACGCCGTCTCGATCATGTCGATCAGCGGCAGGCCCGAGGCGCGGACGATGACGTCGGCATAGGCGTGCGCAGTGTTGCAGGCGATCGCCAGCACCTCCGCCCCGGCGCCGCGCAGGCCGTTCGCCATCTCCGCCAGGACAGGGCCTGGCCGGGCGAGCGGATCGTTGCGGTCGGGCGTCTGCGGATTGATATCGACCAGGGTGCGGATGTGGTCCTGGTCGCCCTGGACGGGCGTCAGGGCCTGGAGCTTGGCCAGGAAGTCCAGCGTGGCCGCCGGCCCCATGCCGCCGAGCACGCCGAGCTTGAGACTCACGCCAGCGATCCTTCGAGTTCCGTGTGATAGCCGAAGAGGCCCTGGGCGCCGCCGGTGTGGAGGAAGACGACGGTCTCGTCCTTGAAGAAGCCCTGCCTGGCCAGGGCGATCAGCCCCTTCATCGCCTTGCCGGTGTAGACCGGGTCGATCAGCAGGCCCTCGGTGCGGGCCGCGAGCTTCAGAGCGTCGATCACTGCATCGTCGATGAGACCATAACCTGCTCCGACATAGTCGCAGTCGGCGACCGTCATCTCGCAGGTCACGCGCTCGCCATGGCCCAGCAGCCCGGCCGTCTCCACCGCCAGCTTGTGGACGTTCGCTTCCTGGACCTCCTTGGGCGCGCGCACGCCGATACCGAGCACGGGGACGTCGGCGCCGAGCAGGGCCAGTCCAGCGACCAGCCCGGCATGGGTGCCGGCGCTGCCGGTGGCGGTGACGAGGCGGTCGATCACCAGCCCCTGAGCGTCCGCCTGGCGGACCAGTTCAATCGCGCAATCGACATAGCCAAGCGCGCCGACAGCATTGGAGCCGCCGCCGGGGATCACGTACGGCTTGCCGCCGCGGGCGCGAACCTCCTCAGCGGACTTGGCGAGTTCGGCGTTCATGTCCGTGCCACCCGGCACATTCCTGATCCGCGCGCCGAGCAGCCGGTCGAGCAGCACGTTGCCCGAACCGTTGTAGTCGACGGCGTTCGAGCCGGTCCGTTCTTCCAGGATGATCTCGCAGGCCAGGCCGAAGCGGGCGGCGGCGGCGGCGGTCTGGCGCACGTGGTTGGACTGCACCGCGCCCTGGGTCACCAAGGTGTCTGCGCCCTGGGCCAGGGCTTCGCCGACCAGGAATTCGAGCTTGCGGGTCTTGTTGCCCCCGCCGGCCAGCCCCGTGCAGTCATCGCGCTTGATGTAGAGCTGCTTCAGGCCCAGCGCCTGCGCCAGGCGGGGCGCGGCTTCGAGCGGGGTCGGAAGGTGTGCGAAACGGGCGCGGGGGAACTTGGCTAGCTGCATATGCGGGTACTCCTTGCCTTGGCCCCTAGCATGAGGCCAAGGCGCCCCGCGAGCCCAGAAAGCCTGTCTAGGGTTTGACCTTAGGCGGGAGGGCCGCAACCTGTTCAGGAGTGAGCTTGGCGATGTCCTTGATGATGCATGGCGTCAGCCCGCCGCCGCCCATCCGCACCTTGAGATCAAGGTCCAGCGGCCGGCAGATGAGGTCGGTCCCGGCGGTCGGCGTAAGGACGAGCGGATCGCTGGAGCTCACCCCCGCCAGGCAACTGCCCGACATGTCGAGGCGGTAGAATTCCTTCTTGTTGCGGACAGAGAGATAGAGGGTCTGGTTGTCGCCTTTGGTGTGGTTGTCGATCTGACTGACCCGGAAACACTGCGAGGTCTGGGTCGGGGCGGGTTGGTCCGCGGCCAGCGCGCTTCCGGATGCCGCGAGCGCGACGGCGAGGGCGAGGAACAGGGGTTGCATGGCGATCCTCCCGAGGGTTTGCCGGATTATGCGCCTGAATTGGGCCGGACGGCGGCGCTTTTCATTGGCGGCGATCGGGCCTAAGACTGGGCTCATGTCCTCGGGGGGCCGCGCTTAGGCGGCTGAGAGGCGGGCGAGCCCGCGACCCGTTGAACCTGATCCGGGTCATGCCGGCGAAGGGAAGGCGTTTCGGGTGCGAGTCTGCGCCCGGATTCCCGGCGTCGGCGGTCCCTTGGCCGCGAAGGAACATGCGCCGGTGAATATTCAGACCCCCGTCAAAGACGCCATTCCCACGGGCGAACGCCGTGGCTCGCGCAAGGTCTATCAGCCCGGCGTGCTCTGGCCGGACATTCGGGTGCCGTTCCGCGAGGTGGCGGTGCATCCGTCCGCGAACGAGCCGCCGGTGACCATCTACGATCCCTCCGGCCCCTATACGGACCCGGCCGTGAAGATCGACATCGACCAGGGCCTTGCGCGCACCCGCGAACCCTGGGTGGTCTCGCGCGGCGACGTCGAAGTCGTGGCGAACCCGCGCGAGGTGAAGCCCGAGGACAACGGCTTCGCCAAGGGCGAGCACCTGGCCCCGCAGTTCTCCGCGCCGCGGCGGGTTTATCGCGCCAAGGGCGGGGTCGCGGTCACGCAGCTCGATTATGCGCGCCGAGGCGTCATCACGCCGGAGATGGAATATGTGGCGATCCGCGAGAACCTGCGCCGCCAGGAGAACGACGGCGCGATCCGGGATGGCGAGGATTTCGGGGCTTCGATCCCCGACTTCGTGACGCCCGAGTTCGTGCGTGACGAGGTGGCGCGCGGGCGCGCGATCATCCCGGCGAACATCAACCACACCGAGCTTGAGCCAATGGCGATCGGCCGGAATTTCCTGGTCAAGATCAACGCCAACATCGGCAACTCGGCGGTGCTCTCAACCGTCGCCGACGAAGTGGACAAGATGGTCTGGGCGATCCGGTGGGGCGCCGACACGGTCATGGACCTTTCGACCGGCCGCAACATCCACAACATCCGCGACTGGATCATCCGGAACAGCCCGGTTCCGATCGGCACCGTGCCGATCTATCAAGCCCTGGAGAAGGTGAACGGCATCGCCGAGGACCTGAATTGGGAGGTCTTCCGTGACACCCTGATCGAGCAGGCCGAGCAGGGAGTCGACTACTTCACGATCCACGCCGGCGTGCGGCTGCCCTTCATTCCGCTGACCGCCAAGCGCGTGACGGGGATTGTGAGCCGTGGCGGCTCGATCATGGCCAAGTGGTGCCTGGCCCACCACAAGGAGAACTTCCTCTACGAGCACTTCGAAGAGATATGTGAGATCATGCGCGCCTACGACGTGTCGTTCTCGCTGGGGGATGGCTTGCGTCCGGGCTCGATCGCCGACGCCAACGATGCGGCCCAGTTCGCCGAACTGGAGACCCTGGGCGAACTGACGCCGATCGCCTGGAAGCACGGCGTCCAGGTGATGATCGAGGGGCCCGGCCACGTGCCGATGCACAAGATCAAGGCCAACATGGACAAGCAGCTCGCCGCTTGCGGCGAGGCGCCGTTCTACACCCTCGGCCCGCTAACGACGGACGTGGCGCCCGGCTACGACCACATCACCAGCGCCATCGGCGCGGCGATGATCGGTTGGTTCGGCACCGCCATGCTCTGCTACGTCACGCCCAAGGAGCACCTGGGCCTGCCCGACCGCCAGGACGTCAAGGACGGCGTGATCACCTACAAGATCGCGGCCCACGCGGCGGACCTGGCCAAGGGGCACCCGTCTGCGCGGGCCTGGGACGATGCGCTCTCGCGCGCCCGTTTCGAATTCCGCTGGGAGGATCAGTTCAACCTGGGCCTCGATCCGGAAACCGCCCGCCAGTACCACGACGAAACCCTGCCGAAGGAGGCGATGAAGACCGCCCACTTCTGCTCCATGTGCGGGCCCAAGTTCTGTTCGATGAAGATCAGCCAGGACATCCGCGATGCGGCGGCCAAGCAGAACGACGTCGCTGCGGGCATGGCGCAGATGAGCGATAAGTTCCGGGCTGAAGGCGGCGAGATCTACGTGAAGTCCTAGCTGCGACCGTTTCTAGCGTCGCTGGCGAGGAGGATGCGCGTCACGCCAGCGACGAAGGAAGGCAGCACGTGTCGGAGATGGAACTGAAGCCCGGAGCCAGGTTCGCGAACCTGGACCTCTCGCACCTGGATTTCTCGGATGCCGATCTCACCGACGCCGAGCTGATCGGGTGCACGCTCTACGACGTGCAGCTTTCAGGCGTCATGCTGCAGGGCGCGCGACTGACTGATTGCCGTGTCGTGCGCTGCCGCTTCGCTCACGCCGATCTGCGGGAAGCCGTCTTCGAAAGCTGCAGTTTCGCAGATAACGATGGCCATACCGGCGCGCAGTTCGCGTTCTCGAAGCTGGACGAGGCGCAGTTCATGAAATGCGACCTGTCGTTTGCGCGGTTCGAGCGCTCTTCGCTCTATGGCGTGGAGATGGAGACCTGCAACGTTCGAGGCGGAGCGTTCGTACACGCCGACTTCGCGCGCTCTTTCGGGCGCAACGTCGTCCGCTGCTCGGCCAGGCTGGCCGGATGCAATCTGGAGCTTGCGGACATGACCCAGGTTCGCCTGGGGGACTGCGACCTCAACCGGTCGAGCTTCCGCGAAGCGGTGCTGGTCGACGCCAACCTCGAGGGCGCGGATCTGCGCGACTGCGACTTCTTCCAGGCGCTCACCGTCGGCGCAAAACTGGCGCGCGCCGACCTCCGCGGGGCGGAGGTGAGTGGGCTCAACCTGTCGGAACTGGCGAGCCTGGACGGGATGAAGGTGACGGCCGACCAGCAATATCGACTGCTGACGGCCATGGGCCTCGATGTCTACGCCGACTGATCAGTCGTCGGCGCGCACCTTGACCGGCTCGGCCTTCCAGACCCGCACCGCGACGGCTGCGGTGATCGCAGCGAGGATCGCGGTGATGGCGCCGCACCACTGAAGCGTATTCATACCCTCGGCGGCATAACGGCCGACCGCGGCGCTGACGAAGAAAACGAGAGCCGCGGTGCCCCACTCGGCGCCCCAGCTCGAAAACAACAGCTTCAGCATGATGGTCCTCTAGTAAGCCGCGCGCCAAAAGCCACAGAGAACGCTGTGCGGGGAATGTGGCATGCGGTCGCTTGCGCGAGGCTTAGGCGGCGGTCGCGAGCGCCTGGCGTTCGGCCACGGTCTGCAGGACGCCGAACAGCTTCGGGGCCTCGATCGGCTTGGGCATATGAAGGTCCGCGCCCGCCGCGAGGCTGAGAGCCTCGTGTTCGGGCAGGGCGTTGGCGGTCAACATGACGATCGGCGTGCGCGCCATTCCGCGCATGCGTTCGCGCTCCCGGATCGCACTGACCGCAGAGAGGCCGTCAAGGACGGGCATCTGCATGTCCATCAGGATCAGGTCGAACCTCTGGGTGGCGAACGCCTCCAGGGCCTGCTTGCCGTCCTCGACGCTGACCAGGTCGACGTCGAACTCGGAGAATAGGACCTGCACGACCTTGCGGTTGGTCGGATGATCGTCGGCCAGCAGGATGCGAAGCGGGCGCTCGGGCGGCGCGGCGGCGTCAGGTGCGGCCTCTGGCAGTTCAGCCGCCTTGGCCATCGGCAGCAGGACGGTGAAGGTGGCACCCTGGCCCGGCGCGCTGACGGCGGACAACTCCCCGCCCATCAAGTCGACCAACTGCTTGGCGATGGCGAGGCCAAGGCCGGTCCCACCGTGACGGCGGGTGGTGGAGCTGTCGACCTGCTGGAAGCGACGGAATAGGCGCTCGGTCTCGGACGACTCGAAGCCGACGCCAGTGTCTTGGACGTCGATGCGCCACCGCTCGTCCGGCTCGGCGCGCACGGCGACGGCCACATAGCCCTCGCTGGTGAATTTCACGGCGTTCGAGATGAGGTTCACCAGCACCTGTTTGACGCGGACAGCGTCGCCGCTGACCGCGGTCTCGGCGGCCGGATCGATATCGATGATGAGGTCCAGGCTCTTGTCGTCGGCGCGGGCGGCGGCCAGGGCGACGACGCTGCGCACCGCATCGCCCAGGTGGAACGGCGCCTTGACCACCTTCACGCCGCCGGCCTCGATCCGCGACAGGTCGAGAACGTCGGAGAGCACGCGCTCCAGCGCCACGCCCGAGCTGTGAATGATCTGGACCATCTCGGCCTGCTGGGGCGTCAAGGGCGTCTTGGCGAGCGCTGCGGCGATGGCGTTCACCCCGTTCAGGGGCGTGCGGATCTCGTGGCTCATATTGGCCAGGAAATCGCTCTGGGCCTTGTGGTTGGCGTAGAGTTGCAGGCCGGCGGCGCGGATTCGGGCGACCATCACGGCGGCGACGGCTCCGAAGACCAGCAGAACCAGCGCGATCGGCGCGGCCGAAGCCCTTGCGATCTCCGCCCCGGGCCGTTCGGGCGTCCAACTCAGCGTGAGGGGCGGGGCGTCCTGCCCGGTGGGGAGGATGATATGGGCCCGACCCGGCGGCGGCTTGGCGCTCACCTTAAGGTCCTTGAGCTGGAACCTTTGCGACAGGCGCGAGAGCGTCTGGCCGTTCAGCGGCAGCGAGGTCAGCACGATCGGGGCATAGGCGTGATGAAGCTTGGCGGCGCCCGCTCCAGGACGGACGAGGGTGGCGGTGACCAGATGTGTCGCGCCCTCGCGGGTGACGATCTCTGTGGCCTGGATGGCGCCCGGCGCGCGGCCAGCACGCGCTTCTGCCCGACGAACCTTCGCAATGACGGCGTCAGCCCCATCAACGCCGGCGAAAGCGGAGGCGTCGACCCGGCTGTGATGGTGGCGTCCGTAGATGGGGCGATTGTCGCGGTCGAGGACGAACAGGTGCTCGAAGTCCACGCCCTGGGCGAAGTAGTCGTCCAGGTTCGCGTCGGCCCAGGCGAGATCGAAGCGGTTGTCCAGATTGACGACGGCCTCGTCCCAGTTGGTCTCTGAGAGAACGGTGCGCTCGATCTCGGAGATGCTGGCGGCGACGCCCCGCTGTACCAGGGCTTCTTCGCGGCGCTGGACGTCGCGGTCTACGGCCTGCGCCCAGAGCAGCAGGCTGATGACGAACACCGCCATGGCGCCGAGAGCCAGCGCAGTAAGCGGCGCCAGCAATCTGAACTCGGACTTGCGTCCCATACCCCGGCCGTCCCTTACACGCGCTACGGCGCTGATTCTGCCTCCGGCAGGTTAACCAAGGGTGTGGTCAAGCTTCACGCACGAAAAAGGCGACTCCCATCGGGGAGCCGCCTTTCTCCGTAGGCCCCTAGCCTTTAGGGCGTCGGCTCCGCAGTGCTCTCCTCGGGAGTCGGCGCCGGCGTCGAGGCCGTGGCCGGGTCGGGCGTCGCGGGGACAGGCGTCGCCTTAGCGGCCTCCGGAACCGGTTCTGGCGTCACCAGCAACGGCGCTCCGGCGGGCGCCGAGCCCTGAGCGATCGCGGAGTAGGGGATCGGCGCGGTGGGAAGCGTGGCGCTGCCGTCCCTCGCCCAGTTCTGCGGATTGTCCGCTGACGCGACGGTCGCAGGGGCCGCGGCCCGGCGGGTTTGTACTGGTCGCGCTTGGGTCGTCTGGCCTGGCGTCGCCGCCTGGATGCTTGCGGGCTGGGCCGGCGCGGGCGCGGAGGCTTGCTGGACGACGGGGGCCTCCGGGGCCATCGGCGCGGCGGGCTGCGTCATCGCCGCCGGAGGCGCCGCACCTGCCGAGGACTCCGCGAAAAGTCCGTCGGGGGCAGGTCGGGCCATGAAATAGATTGCTCCGGCCGCGAGCAGCAGGGCTGGAACGGCGATGGCCGCAGCCTTGGGAATGATGCTCCCGGCGTCCTTCTTCCTCGTGCTGCGGGCATAGATCGGCTCGGCAGGAAACATCGTTTCCCCGGTGGCCGGAGCCCCGACCGTGTCCTCGGCCGCGAAACTGCGCGGCTCGGCTGGCCGGGACGGCTTAGCTTCGTCAGCGAAGTTTGACGAAGTGAACGTGCGGCGTGCGAAGGGCCCGTATTCTGCGGTCATGTCACACCTCTCTTATGGTCATCGCAAGGGACAACGACGCCTCGTCCCTCGGCGTTCCATTAAGAAAAGGTGTTTATCGGAGAGCGCTTGGTCTTGATGCGCTAGGCGTCAGGATCTGCGGGCTCAAATCCGCATTTAATTATTTGTGCGATATTTTGGAACGAAGAGCGGGGTCTGACAAATTCACGCCTGAATTTCGATTTGTCGCCACCTTCTGGTCTTAATCCAGATCGGTGATCAGCTCGGCTATGGAGTGCACGATGCGGTCGGGCCGGATGGGGCTGCCGGCGGGCACGCCCTCGCCCAGGTGGTCGTGCCAGATGGAGTAGATCCCGAGGCGTTGCGGCGCCGCGACTTCCCATTCGAGATTGTCGCCGACCATCCAGGCCTCGTTCGCGGTGACGCCCAGCGCCTCCAGGGCGTGACGGTAAGCGCGCTCTTCTGGCTTGCCGAACCCGGCCTCGCCTTCGATCTGCACATGGTCGAAGAACGGCGCCAGAGCAAAGCGCTCCACCTTCTCCCGCTGCGGTTCGGCGGCGCCGTTAGTCACCAGCGCCAGTTTCACCCGCCGCTCATGGAAAAACTGGATGGTCTCCAGGGCGCCTGGAAAGAACTTCCCCTGTTCCTCGCGATAGAGATGGAAGCGCTCGCCGAATTTCCCAGCGAATGCGGCGGTCAGCGCAGGGGCGCGATCTCTAAGGGTCGAGAATACCTCCTCGACGGCCAGGACGCGGCCGGCCGCGAGGTTCTGCCGCCAGATCGCTGCGCGGGCCTCATCACCCCAGAAGCGGCGAAAGCCGGCCTCCAGCGCGCTCGCCGCATCTTCCGGAGCCAGCGGGGCGAAGAGCTCGCCAAACTCCTCAACGACGGCCTGCAGGATGAGCCGCCTGGAACCGAACGAGATGATCGTCTCGTCGAGATCGAACAGAATCGCTTTGGGCAGGGTGGACATGGGCTCAACTGGCAGGAAATGCGTGCGGCGTCACTTGGTTCGCCGAGCGCGCTGAGCCCTGGGCGCCACGTTCGGCCCATCTGACACGTGTGTGACCCCGAAGGCGGGCCGCGCAGCTTGACCCCTGCCGCCGTGGGCCGCCAAGGTGCCTCAAAGTCGGAGGGAATCGATGCGTTGGAAGACCCGGCTTGAGCGTGACTGGCGGTTCTTCCGTGGGCTCAACCGTACCCTGAAGCGCGTGAAGTCCATCACGCCCAGCTCGCCCGATCTGGTGTGCGACGACATCCAGGCGGCGGTCGACCGTTGGCGGGACCATCCGGCCCTTACCTGCGAGTATAAAACGATCACCTACGGTGAGATGGACGCGATCGCCAATCGTGTCGCCCACTGGGCCAAGGGGATCGGGGTGCGTCGCGGCCAGACCGTGGCGCTCTTCATGCCCAACCGGATCGAGTATTTTCCGATCTGGTACGGGCTGTCCAAGATCGGCGTGGTCACCGCCCTGATCAACAACCAGCTCGTCGGCGCGCCGCTGACCCATTGCCTCAACATCTCCGGCGCCGGCCACGTTATCGTGGACAGCGAGACCTCGGTCGCCTTCGAAGAGGTGAAGGGCCTGTTGGACCGCCCCATGCAGCAATGGGTGCTGGGCCAGGCGCACGGCGACCAGCGGGACCTGTCCCAGGCGCTCAAGAGCTGCAGCCAGCTTCCGCCCGATCGCTCGGTCCGTGACGGCATGACCGCCAAGGATACGGCGCTCCTCATCTACACCAGCGGCACCACCGGCATGCCGAAGGCCGCGCGCGTCAACCACGTGCGCGCCCAGCTCTATATGCGCGCCTTCGCGGGGGCGACGGACTCTACCGAGAAGGACCGCGTCTACATAACCTTGCCGCTCTACCACGCGACGGGCGGGCTCTGCGCCATGGGCGCGGGCCTGCTCAACGGCGGCTCGGTGGTGATCAAGAAGAAGTTCTCGGCTAGCCACTTCTGGGAGGACGTGGTCGCCGAGAACTGCACGATGTTCGTCTATATCGGCGAGCTGTGCCGCTACCTCATCAACCAGGAGGAGAGCGAGGCCGAGCGTCAGCACAAGATCCGCCTGGCCTTCGGCAACGGACTGCGCGCGGACGTCTGGGCGGAGATGAAGAGCCGTTTCCGGATCCCGGAGATTCTCGAGTTCTACGGGGCGACCGAAGGCAACGTCTCGATGTTCAACTTCGATGGCCGAGTCGGGGCGATCGGCCGCGTGCCAGGCTGGCTGAAGAAGCGCTTCAACTTCCGCCTGGTGCAGTTCGACGTCGAAAAGGAAGAGGAAGTCCGCACGGCCGGCGGCCTTTGCATCGAGGCCGGGCCCGGACAGATCGGCGAGTGCATCGGCAAGATCGGCAACGACGCCCGCACCGAGTTCACCGGCTATGTCGACAAGGCGGCGTCGGATCGGAAAATCCTACGCGACGTATTCGAAAAGGGCGACGCCTGGTTCCGCACCGGCGACCTGATGAAGAGCGACAGCGACGGCTACTTCTATTTCGTCGATCGGATCGGGGACACCTTCCGCTGGAAGGGCGAGAACGTCTCGACGGGGGAGGTGGCCGAGCGTCTGCAGGCGGTTCCCGGCGTGGTCGAAGCCAATGTCTATGGCGTGGCTGTCGAGGGGGCGGATGGCCGGGCTGGGATGGCCGGCTTGGTCGTCGACGAGACCTTCGACATCAAGGCTTTCGGCGACACGGTTTCGCACGATCTGCCGGCCTATGCCCAACCGGTCTTCGTGCGCATTCTGCCGGCGATCCAGACCACGGGGACGTTCAAGTACCGCAAGATCGACCTGGTCGCCGAGGGCTTCGACCCGAACCTGATCAAGGGCGCCGTCTACTACAAGGATTCCACTCGCGGTTACGTGAAGCTCAACAAGGCCGGCCACGCCAAAATCCTGGCTGGCGGCGTCAAGTTGTAGCCGAGGCACGCCTACGCCCCGGCTCGGACTCGCCTATATTGGCGGAATGCCGACTGACGTGACCGTTCCGGCGCCCCTGGTGGGCGCAGCCCTCATCAAGGACGAGGTGCGCCGCCTGCCCGACGCGCCGGGCGTCTATCGCATGATGGGCGATGACGGAGAGGTCCTTTATGTCGGCAAGGCGCGCTCGCTGAAGAAGCGGGTGACGCAATATGCCCAGGGCCGCTTCCACACTCAGCGTATCGCG
>JAEXKM010000101.1 GCA_023445705.1 Pseudomonadota bacterium | reverse complement strand
CTGCATCACCCTGACGGCCGCCCACGTGGAGTTGGGCGAGAACGACCTGGAGCGCGTGGATGGCCGGCTTTGTCCAGGCCCCGCGCCGCTGGTCAGCGTTTCCGGCGGGGCCTGGCGCCTGCGCGGGCGGGGCGAGGGCCTCGCTGCGGCGCTGCCGTCGGTGGAGGCCGCGTTTTCGCAGGGGCAAGCCACCGTCGATCTCTCGGGGCGCGGCGCGCGCCTTGGCGGTCAGGTGACCTTGGCCGACGTCCGCGTCGAAGACACTGCGGCCGAGAAGCGGTTCTACCCGGTTCGGGCCTCGGGTCGCGCCAACGCGCAGAAAGGCGGCTGGACGGGGACCTTCGATCTCACCGATCCGGCGCGGCGCCGGCTGGCGGGCGGGACGTTCCGGCAGGGCGCCGACGGCCGCGGCGCGGCCGATTTCGACACCGGGCCGCTCGTCTTTTCCGAGGACGGTTTGCAGCCGGCGAAGCTGTCGCCCCTGGCCGAGTTGATCGCCTCGCCGGCGACAGGTTCGGGCCGGATGACCGGCCAGATCGCCTGGTCGTCCGGCGGCCTGACCAGCCATGGCGACGTGGTGGTCGATCGCCTGGACTTCGTCAGTCCGATGGGGCCGGTGGTCGGCTTGGCCGGTCATGTGGCGCTGACCAGCTTGCTGCCGCTCGCCGCCGCACCCGGCCAGGTGCTGCGGGCCGAGGCGGTGAACACCGTGGTTCCGCTCACCGACGTCGACGTCCGCTTCGGCCTGGCGGACGAGGCCGCCGTGGTGGAGGGAGCCAGCCTGGCTGTCGGCGAAGGGACGCTGGTCTTCGAGCCCTTCACCCTGCCGTTCGACACCACCAAGCCCTGGACCGGGGTGGTGAACTTCAACGCCGTGCAGATGAAGGAACTGGTCGAGGCCTCGCCCTTCGGCGACCGCGTGGATCTCGAGGCGAAGCTGTCCGGGCGGGTTCCGTTCGCGGTCTCGCCGGAGGGCCTGCGGATATCAAATGGCTCCCTGCGGGCGGTCGAACCGGGTCGGCTCTCCATCCTGCGCGAGGCGTTCGACACCGTCGGTACGGAGGGCGGCGCCGTGACCGCGCCGGTGCCGGTGTCCGAGGAGATCGCTCCGGCTGCGACCAACGCCGTCACCGAGTTCGCCTACCAAGCCATGGAGCATCTCTCCTTCGACACCCTCGACGCCCAGGTGAACAGCCAGGAGAACGGGCGCCTGGGCGTGCTCATGCACCTGAAGGGCCGCCACGATCCGCCGAAGAAGCAGGAAATCCGGCTGACGCTTATGGAGCTGATCCGGCGGGACTTCCTGAACAAGGCGCTGCCGCTGCCGTCGGGGACCCAGGTCGACCTGACCCTCGACACCTCGATCAACCTCGATCAGATCCTGAAAGACTTCGCCGACTTCCAGGCGCTGCACGGTTCACACCCCGTTCAGCCGTGAAGCGCCACCTTGAGACCCTGAGATTGGAGACGAACTGATGACGAAAAACCTCGCCGCCACCGCCGTGCTGGCGGGTGCGGCCATGCTGGGCGCCTGCACGCCGACCGTGCGGGTGGAGGTCGCGCCGATCTCCATCTACGCCAAGCTGGACGCGGACGTCCGTCTGCGCCTTGACGACGACGTCAAGGCCTTGATCCAACAGAACCCGAACCTGTTCTAAGAAGGGGATGACCATGACCTTCAACAAGCTGATGGCTCCCGTCGCCGCCGTCGTCGCGACCCTGGCCGTCGCCGGCGTGGCGCAGGCCGACTCCGCCGCCGCCAAGGCCGCCGTGGACGCCGCCAAGGCGCAAGGCGTCGTGGGCGAGCAGAACGACGGCTTCCTGGGCTTCGTGAATGCGGGCGCGGCCAGCGGCGAAGTCCGCGCCGCGGTCGCCGAGATCAACGCTGGCCGTCGCCAGCTCTACGCGCAGGCCGCCACTCAGAACGGCGTCAGCCCGGCCGCGGCCGGCGCCTCGGCCTTCCGCAGCGTGGTTCAGAGCCGCCTGAAGCCGGGTGAGTTCTATCAGGACGCCGGCGGCGCCTGGGTGAAGAAGTAGGGAGAATCGGATGAGGGGGATCCGCCAGATGGCCTAAGTCCCCCGACCCGCCCCTGGTTTCTCGACCCCTCATCCATCGGGCATGGCCCGAACTCGTTGGTGATCGGGGCGGGGAAGCGACCGAATATGAGCTTCCCCGCCCTTCACCCTATCCGTCCCCTTGCGGAGCTCGGATTTCTTTCTCCTCGGCCTCCCGCCCTCCCCGGCGGAAAAAGCGAGCTCGCCCAGCCCTTGGGTCGGGCGAGCTCGAGGAGAGACGACTGGGTGCATGGACGCCTGACCCGGAGGTCATGGTCTCTTGCTCCCCCGGCCAAAGCCGGAACTTTTACAAGCGATCAACCTGCTCTAACGCCCGGCTGGCCGGGACGGGAAGAGGCTTTGCGGTGCAAGAAAGCGTGTCTGTCACAGCGTGACCTTGTCATTATTGTAAATCTGTGACAATCCGACTCCATGGCCCCAGCCAATACGGACCGGAAGCTCTTCCTTGGCGCGCGGCTCAAGCGGCTGCGGCGCGATCTTGGCCTGACGCAGACCCGGATGGCCGAGGACCTGGGCGTTTCGCCCAGCTATCTGAACCTTCTGGAGCGCAATCAGCGGCCGGTGACGGCCCAGGTATTGCTGCGGCTCGCCGAGGCTTACGACCTCGACCTGAAGAGCCTCTCCACCGATCCGGAATCCAGCGGCGCCAGCGGTCTTGCGGAAATCTTCTCCGACCAGCTGTTTCGCGACCTCGGCGTCGCCCGGCATGAGATCGCCGAGGTGGCCGACAGCGCCCCGGCGGTGTCGGAGGCCATCGTGCGGCTCTATCGCGCCTATCTCGACCAGAGGCGGCTCACAGACCTCGGCTCCATCGGCCGGCCGGAGGAGGGGGCGGGCGCCGGGCCGGCCGTGCTGCCCTCCGACTGGGTTCGCGACTTCATTCAGGCGCAGAAGAACTACTTCGCCGAGTTGGAGGAGGCGGCCGACGAGCTGGTGGCCGGCCTGGGCCACGAGCCCCTCGACTTCGCCCTCGCCGCCCGCGAGCGGCTGGCCAAGCGCCACAATATCGCCGTCCGCGTGGTCCCGCTCGAGGTGCTGCCGGAATCCGTTCGCCGCTATGATCATCACCGCAAGCGCCTGTTCCTGTCGGAGGTTCTGACCGCCGCCGGACGCGCCTTCGCCCTGGCCTACCAGCTTGCGATCCTGGAGCACGGACCCCTGCTGGACGCATTGGCCGACCGCGCCGGTCCGCCTGATCGCCCGACCCGCGCCCTGCTGAAGGTTTCGCTATCCAACTACCTGGCCGCTGCCCTGCTGATGCCGTACGCCGCCTTCCACGAGGCGGCCGAGCGGGCGGGCTATGACATCGAGCTGGTCCGCTCCCGCTTCGGCGTCTCCTTCGAGCAGGCCTGTCACCGGCTCACCACCCTCTCGCGGCCGGGGGCGCGGGGCGTGCCCTTCTTCATGCTCCGGGTGGATTCGGCCGGAAACATCTCCAAGCGCTATGCGGGCGCGACCTTTCCCTTTTCGCGGTTCGGCGGCACCTGCCCGCGCTGGAACATCCATTCCAGCTTCCGCACGCCCGGCCGCATCGTCACCCAGATCGTCGAAACCCCGGACGGCCAGCGGTACTTCACACTCTCGCGCACGGTCAGCCGTTTCGCCTCGCCCTATGGCGAGGACTCAGAACTGGCCATTGGCATGGGCTGCGAACTGAAGTTCGCTGAGCGCCTGGTCTATTCACGGGGCATCGACCTGCGCGATCCGGTCGCCACCTCGATCGGGCCGGCCTGCCGGATCTGCGAGCGTCCGGCCTGTCCGCAGCGGGCGGCCGAGCCGATCAACCGTACACTGATGGTCGACGACTTCACCAAGTCCATATCTCCCTATCCGTTCGCATCGGGCTGACGCCTTGCGCCGCAAGGGCCATGCGATAGAGAGGGGCTGAGGCGAGGCGCCTCGGTCACCAACTGAGTCAGGGCATCGATGACTGAACGCAAGAGCGCCCGGTCGACCGACCGCTTCCGTCGGAAGCGCGACGCGATCCTAGACGCCTCGACGGTCATCATGAACCAGCGCGGCGTGAAGGGCCTGACCC
>JAEXKM010000050.1 GCA_023445705.1 Pseudomonadota bacterium | reverse complement strand
CCCCGGCCCTGCGGCGGACGCCGGCCCCGCCAAGAGGTCCTTGATCGCAGGCCCCGAGCAGGCAGACATAGCATCGCCCCGAAACGCGCCGGGGTCCGACATGGCGCACGGGGATTTTCAGGAGAGGAATTTCATGATCCGCACCCGCATTACCGAGATGTTCGGCATTGAAACCCCCATCGTCATGGGGGGCATGACCGGCGTCGGCCACGCGCCGCTGGTGGCCGCCGTGGCCAACGCTGGCGCACTCGGCTTCATCGTCGCCCACCACTCGCAGACCGCCGAGGACCTCTGGAAGGAGATCCAGCGCTGCAAGGATCTCACGGACAAGCCGTTTGGCATCAATCTCACCCTGCTGCCGTCGCTCAATCCGATCCCCTACGATGAGTACCGCGAGGCGATCATCGAGAGCGGGATCAAGATCGTCGAGACCGCCGGGCGCAACCCCACCGATCACCTGCCGCGGTTCAAGGAGAACGGGGTGAAAGTGATCCACAAGTGCACCTCGGTGCGCCACGCGGTGACCGCGGTGCGCCACGGCATCGACGTCATCTCGATCGACGGCTTCGAATGCGCCGGTCACCCCGGTGAGGACGATGTGGGCCTTGTGGTGCTGCTGCCGGCGACGGTCGACGCCGTCGATGTCCCGGTGATCGCTTCGGGCGGCATGGCCGATGGCCGCGGCCTGGCGGCGGCGCTCGCCCTGGGCGCCGACGGGGTCAATATGGGCACGCGCTTCATGGCCACCCAGGAGTGCGCCATCCATGAGAACGTGAAGAAGAAGATCGTCGAGAACACCGAGCGCGATACGCTGCTGACCAACCGCACGCTGCGCAACACCAGCCGGGTGGCGCGCAACGCGGTGTCTGAGGAGGTCGTGCGCATCCAGCAGGACTCGACCAAGACCATCGAGGACGTTCGCCACCTGGTCGCCGGCGTTCGCGGCCGGACCAACGTCATGGGCAAGGGCGACACCGACGACGGTATCTGGACCGTCGGCCAGAGCCAGGGCCTGATCCACGACATCCCGACCGTCGCCGACATGGTCCGGAAAGTGAACCAGGAGGCCGAGGAACGCCTGCTGGCCGGCGCGCGCCGCGTGGTGGTCGAGGCCCGTCAGCTGGCCTAGGCTTCGCGCTTGCTTGCGGCCCCGAGGCGCGGCCCCTAAAAGCCTGGGTCTCGGGCGCCGCTCAATACGCGCCGACCTTGAGCCGGGGGCGCAGTCGTCGCGACTGCGCGGCGGCGGTCGGAATTGCCAACAGGCGGGCTCCGTACGCTCGGAGATTCCAACGCCCGGCCCTATTTGCGCACGCAGCTTGCGCCTTGGCGCCGAATGATTCAGACTCTCCCCTGCCGATGCGCATGCGTCGGTAGGGGCTTGGAATCCCCTGTGCAGCGTTCACGACGACATAGCCGGCGAGACCGTCGGCGCGCCGCCGTTCGCCTTAAGCGGACGACGGACGACGTGTGAGTGCGGCGGCCGCTTGGCCCCGCAGGATGTTCCAATGCGCGTGAGTGCGCGGCCCCTTCCAGGACCACGGGAGGGACGAATGACGTCCTTGGAGAAGGCCGACATAGAGGCGGCCGAACTGGAACGGCCAAGCCTGGAAGCGCTCTACCGGCGTCACGCCGGCTGGCTGGCGGCTGTCCTGCGGCGGCGCTTCGATCCCCAGATCGCCGAGGACATCGTGCAGGAAGCCTATATCGCGCTCTCGCCCTATCAGGCGCAGGGCCGGGTGGAGCGGCCGCAAAGCCTCTTGCTTCGGATCGCCGAAAATCTAGCCTACAATCAATCCAGAGGCGTGCGCCGGGCCAGGGCTCGCGTCGAGCGCCTCGCCGAGCTGAGCCGTTGTCATGAGACTTTCACGGACGCCGAGCAACATCAGGCCCTCCTGCTCAAGCAGGTGCTTGAGGACTTGCCCGAGTCGCTGCGGGACACCTTCATGCTGAGCCGCCATGCCGGGATGAGCTACGCCGAGATCAGCGCCCACATGGGCGCTCCGATCAAGACCGTCGAGGCCCGGATGAGCCGGGCTCTGTCGATGATTTCCCAGCGGATGCGGGACTAGGCTCCATGACCGCCGCCCACGCCCCCCAGGACCAGATCGACCAGGAGGCCGCCGACTGGTTCGCGCGGCTCAACCGACTGTCGATCAGCAGCCAGGCGCTCGAGGAGTTCCAGGTCTGGCGGCGAGATCCTGCCCGTGACGCAGCCTATGAGCGGATAGAGGAGCTTTGGGCCAGCGCCGGTCGGCTCGGCGACCACCCGGACACCCAGCGCGCCGTCGCCGCGGCCTTGGCCCGCGGCGTCCGCAAACGCAAGCTCGTCGGAGTCTGGTTTCGGCGGGCTGGGCTGGGCGCGGGGCTGGCGGCGGTCGCGGCGAGCGCCGCCCTGGTCATCGCCTTCACGCTCGATCGAGGTCAGCCATACAATACCGGCATTGGCGAGCAACGGTTGGTCAGCCTTGATGACGGCAGCCGTCTGCGGATGGATACCGACACCCAGGTTCGGGTGCGCTTTTCCGATACGGGCCGCCGTGTTGAGCTCGTCCGCGGACAGGCCTTCTTCGACGTCGCCCACGACGCCTCGCGGCCGTTTGTGGTTCGCGCCGGCGACCAGTCCATTCGCGCGCTTGGCACGCGCTTTGACGTGCGCCGGCAGGGCACCGACGTTCGGGTGACCCTGGTGGAGGGCTCGGTGGAGGTACGGCGGACGGGCGCTGATCAGGCCTGGACGCTGGCTCCCGGCCAAGGGCTTTCGGCTCAGGGCGAGCTCGTGAAGCCGCCAACCCCTGTCGACGTCGGCGCAGCGACGAGCTGGACGAGTGGGCGCCTGGTGTTCCGGGCCACGCCGCTGAAGGATGCTGCGGCCGAGATCAACCGCTACAGCACCGCCAAGGTGGTGCTGGAATCGCCGGATCTGCAGAACGTCCAGGTCAGCGGCGTCTTCGATGTCGGCGACACGCGCGCCTTCGTCGCCGCCGTCTGCGACCTCTTCAACCTTCAGGTCGAGCAGGTGGGCGGCCAATACCGCCTGAAGGCCCGGAGCTGATACGCGCTATACGCGCATCATCTTTTCATACAGCATCCCTGAGATGTTTTTTGCAGACCCCGTCAGGGTAGGCCGCAGGCTGCGGTGCTTCTCCCTCAACAGCGGCTCTTCGCCGCCCGATTGAGGGGGAAACACCAAGTGTCCATTCGTCCGGTCTTCGCCGCCTGCGGCGTCAGCATCCTGGCGCTGCTCGTCGCCGCGCCCGCGGCTCTGGCGGCGCCCGCCGAGCCCGTCATCAGCTTCGCCATTCCGCGCGGCAGCCTCGAAAAGGTTCTGACCGCCTACGCCTCGCGGGCCGATATCCAGTTGCTCTACACGCCCAATGTCGTCGCCGGACTGCACAGCGAGGGCCTGATCGGCGACTATACGGCCAAGGCGGGTCTTTCCCGTCTGCTGGCCGGCACTGGGATCGTCGCCCTGGAAAGCCGTCCCGGCGTCATCGTGCTTCGGACTGGCGTGGTCGCCGCCCCACTGGCGACCCCGGCGGCCGAGGTCGCCGCCACCCCGTCCATCCTGGACGAGGTGGTGGTGACCGGCTCGCACATCCGCGGCGTGACGGCAGGCGCCTCTCCGCTGGTGGTGGTCGATCGCGACGCCATCGACCGGCGCGGCTTCGCCACGGTAGCCGACACGCTCGCCGCGCTGCCGCAGAACTTCGGCGGACTCGGCACGCCCGCCGCAACCTCGACCGGTATCGATACGACGACGCAGAACGCGGGCCGCGCCACCACCATCAACCTGCGCGGTCTTGGCCCCGACGCGACCCTCGTCCTGGTCAATGGGCGGCGCATGGCCGGCGCGGGCGGACGTGGCGACCTCTCGGACGTGTCGTCGATTCCCACGGCCGCGGTCGAGCGGATCGACGTGCTGCTGGACGGAGCGTCTGCGCTCTACGGCGCCGACGCGGTCGGCGGGGTGGTCAATATCATCCTGCGCCGCGACTTCGACGGCGCCGAAACCCGAGCCCGGGTCGGCGCGGCCCGCGGCGGCGGCGAGGAAGTGCAGGTCGCGCAGACCTTCGGCCGCAATTGGGGCCGCGGCCGTGCGCTGGCCAGCTACGAGTACTATGAGCGTCAGGCGCTCTCCTTCGACGATCGACGCTATACGCGCAGCGCCGATCTGCGCCCGCTCGGCGGAACCGACCATCGCAGCGTCAACGCCACGCCGGGCAATGTCCTGGTCACCGACCCGGCGACCGGTCTGACGAGTGTCGGCTGGGCGATCCCGGCGGGGGCGAAGACCTTTCCGCTCAAGCCTTCGGACTTTGCGGCCGGCGAGGCCAACCTGACCGGCCTGCGCGATCAGATGGACCTGCTGCCGCATCAGCGCCGTCACAGCCTCTACGTCGCCGCCGGCCAGGACCTTGGCGAGCGGATCGAGGTGGATGGCGAGCTTCGCTACGCGCACCGGACCTCGCAGAGCGCGTCGCTGGCCTCGACGGCGACGATCACCATCGCCGCCAACAACCCTTACTTCGCCTCCCCCAACGGCTCGCGCACCCATCAGATCGCCTATTCGTTCCTGGATGAGCTCGGCAATACGCGCGCGAGCAGCGAGGTCGAAAGCCTGGGGAGCGCGCTCGGCCTCAAGGCTGATCTCTGGGCCGACTGGCGGCTTGAGGCCTACGGCGCCTATGCCCGTGAGCTGACCCATTCGAAGACCGAGGGGAGCGCCAATTCCCTGTTCCTGCGCGAGGCGGTCGGCGCGGTCGCTGACAATCCAGCCACCAGCTACCGAGCCGCGGTCGATGGCTATTTCAATCCCTACGGCCCCAACAGCCGCGCGGTGCTCGACTTCGTTGGCTCCGGCTACAGCCGCCAACGCTACGAGGGCGAGACCTGGTCGCTCAATGTCCAGGCGGACGGCAAGCTCTTCACCGCGCCGGGCGGGGACGTGCGGCTCGCCGTCGGGGCTCAGGCGCGGCGAGAGTCCTTCGGCCAACGGACCGAAAGCTTCACGTCGGCCGCCACGCCGACTGTCAGCCATCCCGCAACCACCGAGCGCGACGTCAGCGCCCTTTTCGCCGAGGTTCGCGCGCCGCTGGTGGGCGAATCCAACGCCCGCCCCGGCCTTCGCCGGCTGGAACTGTCGCTTGCGGCTCGGATCGAGCACTACCAGGCGATCGGATCGAGCACGAACCCCAAGGTCGGCGTGGTCTGGGAGCCGACCGAAGACCTGCGGCTGCGCGCCAGCTACGGGACCTCGTTTCGCGCGCCGTTGCTCAGCGAAGTCTATGCTGAGCCGTTGTCGGCCGCCGCCTTCTACAATCGCGGCAGTGGCCGAATCCTGGCCATCAACCTGACTGGCGGCAATCTGGACCTGGAGCCGGAGACGGCGACCAGCTGGACGCTCGGCTTCGATTGGCGGCCCAAGCAAGTCGAGGGGGTGAAGCTCTCGGCCAGCTTCTTCGACATCGACTTCAAGAACCAGATCGACCGGCCGACCACGCGCTTCATCCAGCAGGGCCTCGACCATCCGGCCATCGCCCCGTTCGTGCGGTTCGTGGACCCGGCCAACGCTGCGGACCTCGCCTATGTCCAATCGCTGATCGACGCGCCCGGCTACCTCACTGCAGGCCTCTATCCGGCCACCGCCATCGGTGTCGTAGTGGACTCCCGCTTCGTCAACACGGGCGCCACCCATGTCCGCGGCGTCGATCTCTCAGCCGACTATGGCTTCGATCTCGGCGAGAACCGTTTCGAGCTGACGGGCAGTCTTTCCTACTTGGCCGACTACGAGCTGCAGCTGACCCCGACCGAGACCATGGTCAACTATGTCGACCTGGCCGGGCAGCCGGCCGATCTGCGCGGGCGCGCCTCGGGAAGCTGGCGGCGCGGCGACTTCAGCGGCCTCGTCGCCGTGAATTACGTCGACGACTATCGCGACAGCGTCGGTCACCGGGTGGCGTCGTGGACCACCTTCGATGCTCAGCTTAGCTGGAGCCCGGCCTCGGCTGCGCTTGACGGCCTCAGCCTAGCCCTGACGGTGCAGAACCTCTTCGACACGCCGCCGCCCTTCGTCGATGGCCCCACCGGTGTCGGCTACGACCCGGCCAATGCCGATCCGGTCGGCCGCTTCGCGGCGATCCAGCTGACCAAGCGCTGGTAAAACGGCCCCATCACGATGCGTGTTTTGATGGGAGTATGCGCCCTGGCGCTGACGCTCGCCTGCCCGCAGGCCACGTCAGGCCGCAGCTACACGGTCGAGGATCTGCTCGCCACCGAAGCGCTCGGCCAAGCCCAGGTCGACGCGCACGGGCGTTGGGCGGTGGTTGAGCGCCAGCGCCCCTGGCGGGAGGTCTCCGACTACAGCTATGGCGGCCTGACGCCGATGCTGCTGTCCGAACTCTGGATCGCCGATCTCAAGTCTGGCGGACCGCTCGTTCGCCTCGTCCCCTCCGCGCCGGACACCGGCTACTTCGCAGGTCCCCTGTCGCGCGACGGCTCGCAGGTGATGGTCTATCGCCTGAGGGGCGCGCGGCTGGAGGCGGGCGTGGCGCGGCTAGCCGACAAGACGATCGCCTGGACCGGCCGGACGCCGGAGCTGCCGGTGTTTGGCCGCGCCGCCCAGTGGACCCCGGACGGAAAACTCCTCGTCCTGACGACCGGCGAAAACCGCCTGCCTTATCACCTGGCTTCGCGCCGAACGGTGCAGGACGAGTTGCCCGGCCGCTGGCGCGAGGCGGCGCAAGGTCAGGTCGCCACCCGCTCGGCGATCGGCAGCGGCCGCTTCCTCGCCTGGCGCCCCCGGTCTGCACCAGGGGCCCTGACCCGGATCGATCCGGCGACCGGCCTCGCCCGCTCCTTGGTCGCCGGCGAGTTCATCGACCTGGAGATCTCCCGCTCGGGGCGCTGGGCGGCGCTGATCGAGCGTGCGGGCGACGTCCAGCCGCCGTTGGACGAGCCTGCCAGAGTCGCCTCGCCGACCCGTGACTTGCGGCTGGTGCTGGTCGATCTTCTAACCGGCCAAACCTCGCGCCCGAGCCTGCCCGCCCCGCTCGCGACCGGCCTGCTCAGCTGGTCGAGGGATGAACGCCTGCTGGTCGCCGTGGCCCCCAGCGTCGCGACGCGCCAGCTGGCGGTGGTGAGCCCCGTGAACGGCCAGGTTCGACGGCTGGACACCGGCGGCCGGCCGCTGGCCCTAACCGGCAACCTGGAGGGTTCGGTCTATGCGCGGGCGGCCTGGTCCGGCTCAGACCCGGTCGCTCGGGTGAACCGGCCCGACGGCCATGTCGCCTGGCAGGCCATCCCGAACGGCCGCGTTCCTGGGACCCTGGACGCCATCGCGGCCGCCCCGCCCGAACCGGGCACGCGACTGCGCGTCAACCCGCCGCTGCCCGCAGAGACCCGGCGGGACGGCGAGACGGTGACGTCGCTCGGACCAAATGGCGCCCCACGGGTGCGCTGGAGCCTGCCGCCGGGGGCCGAGGTCATGGCGGCCGGTGGCGATCAGGTCCTGGTTCGCTTGACGACGGCGCAGGGCGTCACGCACCTTGCTCGGATCTCCCCCCATGGCCAGGAAGTGCTGGCCACGCTCAACGCCCATCTGGCGGAGGTCGATCCGGCGGTCGTCGAGCCAGTGCGGCATACCGGCCCGAAGGGGGAGCCGCTGGTCAGCTGGCTCTACCGACCGCCGTCGGGCAAGCCGCGCGGCCTTGTGGTCATTCCCTACCGTGGCGCGGTTTATCCGGCGCCGCCTGGCCTCTACGCGCCAGGGACGATTAACACCTATCGCAACGTCCAGATCCTGGTCGGCGCCGGTTACGCGGTGCTCGCGCCGAGCCTGCCCTATCAGGCCGGCGAGACGGGACCGACGCAGGGGATCGCCGCCGACATCCTGCGGGCGGTGGACGCGGCGGAGGACCAGGGCGGCCTCGATCCGGCGCGGGTCGCGCTCTACGGTCACAGCTTCGGGGCGCTGGGGGCCGTCGCCGCCGCCAGCCAGAGCGGGCGCTTCGCCTCGGTGGTCGCCGCCGGCGGCGTGCAGGACGAAGTCGCCAGTTGGGGCGAATTCCTGCTTCACAATTGGGTTCGGCCGCAGGACGGGCTGTCTTCCCAATTGAGCGCCGGAAAGGTCGAGAGCGGCCAGGCCGGTCTTGCGGCGCCGCCCTGGCAAGCGCCCGAGCGCTACCGACAGGCCAGCAACATCTTCGCGGCCGACAAGATCACGGCCCCGGTGCTGCTGATCCACGGCGACCTGGACGACATCCGCGCGACCCAGTCCCAGGCCCTGTTCACCGCCCTCTACCGGCAGCAGAAGGACGCCGCTCTGCTGACCTACTGGGGCGAAGGCCACACATTCGCCAGCCCTGCCAATATCCGCGATCTCTATGCCTCGATCCTGGATTGGCTGGACCTTACGCTCGCCCCGCCCGCTCCCAGCGCCGGACCCAGGCCTCCACCGTCAATGCGGTGAGGATGAGATATGCGTCCCCGCGCCAGATCTGGTGCTCGGGCGTCAGCAGCGCCTCGAACTGCGGCCGGTCGATCAGGCCCTCGCCGGCCAGCCGACCGTCCAGCAGATAGGGCCGTGACCAGGACAGGCTGGCCGCCACGCCGCGCCCGTAGTAGCCGGTGAGCTCGCCCTTGCCGCGCCGCTCGGCGATCTGCGGCGGCAGGCGGCCGGCGAAGACCGCCCGGGCCAGCCCCCGGTCACGGCCGCCCAGGGTCAATTGGTCCGCAGGAATGGCCAACCACTGCTCCATCATCGGCTGGCAGATCAGCGGATGAACGACCTCCGCGACCCGGGATCTGCGGTTCTCAATTTGGATGGCGAGCTTTTGGGCCAGGTGGGCGATATGGGCGCGCTTGGCTGGAGGAAGGTCGTCCGCCCCGATCATCCAGGGATGGCCGGCGACGCTCGCCTCTCCGGGCCAAGCGGAGCTGCGGTCCAGGCCCGTCGCGGCGAGCGACCAGACCGATCGCCGTGTCCAGCGGCCGATTTCCTGGATGTAGGGTGAGAAGAGTCCGGCGACGCCGCGCGCACGCAGATGATCGGCGGCGAGGACCGGGGTCGGCGTCTGAAAGAAGACCATGTCGCCGCCCTGGCCGGTGAACACCCGGTCGGCGCCGAGCGCCAAGGCGCGGGCGGCGCCATCGATGTCGCGCTGAGCATCGAGGGCGGTAAAGCCGGGCCGCAGACCCCCGCCCCCTTCCTCGAGCCAGTCTTGCGTCAGACAAAAGGTTGGCTTCTGCGCCTCGCACAGCGGCAGCCGCCAGAGCGCGGCCACCTGGCGTGCGAAGGCCCGCTCATCCCCCTGCCCGTCGGCGGCATAGTAGTTGATCCATTCGCTCACCTTGGCGCCGGCGGTCCTCGCCAAGCTGGCCGCCAGGATCGCGGAATCGAGCCCGCCGGAAATCTCGGCCTGGATGGCGCCAGCCCCGCTCGCCAGGGCGCCGACGCAGCGGTCGAGCAGGTCCGGCAAGGCCTCGACGTCGGGGCTCGGCGCGCGCGCGAACCGCTCAGGTCGCCAGACCTGCACTTCCCTGCGCGCCTCATCCTGCACCGCGCCGGGCGTGACCGGGGCCATGCCCGTCAGGCCTGACTCCAGGGCCGCCGCGCTGGAGCTGGCCAGCCACCGGGCGACGGCCGTCCAGTCGATCGAAAGATCTGGCCAATAGACCCCCGGAAGCCAGGGCGGAAGTTCGGAGCCGACAAGGGTGAGCGGCCCGACTTGCCAGCGCATCGCCTCCAGTGCGCCGGACGGGTCACGGAACACCTGGGTCCCTGCCGCGCCAGTCTCCCGAATGACGGCGACGTAGCGGCCCCAGAAGTGCTCGCAAAGATCGCTGGCGACGTCGCAGGCCGGAAGATTTTGCGAGATCCGAACGCTCGGCGGTTCACTCCCCACCGGCCGCCCCTCGCGATAGAGGTCGCCGATCACCCATCCGCGCTCCGCCGGCAGGGTGCGCACCGGCGCTTCGCCGCGCAGCAGGATAAGGGCCCCGGGCTGATCGATCACCGCGCGCCACCCGTCTGCGCCAGCCGCAGCGCTGCGCAAGGCCATCAGGCGGTCGGGCCCGTCGGCGGCGTCAAGGGCGACGAGATAGGCGACCAACTCAGGTCACCAGGATGGGTCGATATGCGCCGACCCGCTCAGCAAGATCGTTGAGGACCAAATCGCCCGACTGCAGCCAACAGTGGGCCGAGAATGGCCAGGTGCGTACGCCGAACACCCAGTCGCATGCCGCGCCGCCGCGCCGCACGAAGAGACGCAGCACCAGAGCCTGGAACAGGCACGCGCCCTGAACCGGCGACCACGGCCACAGCGTCCGGAACACCAGGGCTCGACGTTCCAAGATCGCCAAGTCGCGCTCGCGGCCGTCTCCCCAGCCGCCGATCAGCGCTTCGAGGTCCTGCCGACGGAAGCGCACGACAGCCTCCAGGATCGAGGCGATGAAATCCCAGACTTCGCCCGCACGCACCTCCCGGGCCAGTCGCCCATAGAGATCACGGGCCGGAGCGACCGCTTCGCCTCCCCGCCGCGGGACGGAACGCTCGACCGTCGCCCCGATACTGGCCAGCGCCGCGGCCACTTCGGGCGAGAGCCCGACGAGCCGTGCGCCCCCGGCCTCAATGGCCGCCGCAGAGGCTCCGTCCGGCAGGCAGTAGTAGGCGTCGGCCTCGACATCGAGGACGACGAGATCGGCGCCGTCGCGGGCGACATGAATGTGCGGGGCGAGCCAGACGCCCGCCGCCGCGTCCCGAAGTGTCATCGGGGACCTCAAGATGAAGATTGAAGCGCGACCGCCAGCGCCGAGCGGCGCCGGCGGTCCCCGCCCTTATTGGTACGGGTAGGCGTGCTCTTCGATCGGCGCGCCGACTTCGCCGCCGAGGGTGAGACGCTTGGCCTGGCCAAGACGGATCAGGTTCGAGAGCTTCAACATGGTTGCCTCCTGTTTGGCGTTGGACCGTGCATCACGGCCTCATCAGGAGGCGCCCCAGGCGTCGTCTATTCAAACTATATCTGTTCTATATTTCAGCTGCTTACGGATAGACCCTCATGCGATCCTAGCCGGCTTCGACCAGGGCTGCGATCTGTTCGCTGCGCGCCACCCGTCGGCGATGGTAGCGCCGCAGGGCCTGGCCAAGCTCGGGGCCGAGGGCGGTGGCGACCAGCCCGCGCAACTCCTGGATGGCGTCTGCGAACACCGCGCTTTCCAGAACCCGGGGCCGGTGGAGACGAAGGCTCAGACCAGCGTGGGCATGCAGCAGGACGCGGTTGCCGCTGGCCTCGACGAGACGCCGGAAATAGCCGCCGGTCTGGTCGGCGAGGCTGGTCGCGTCGACGTCCAGCCCCGGCGCCGACGTCAGACCGCGCCGTCCCGCCTCGACGAGTGCAAAGGCGATGTGGTCGGCGTGCAAGCGATAGAGGTCGCCAAGTTCCGTGGCGCCCAGCGGCGCGACGGCGTAGCCGCGTCCTCGTCCGGAACGTCCGACGACCAACCCCTGCCCGGTTAGAAACGCCAGGGCCTCGCGCACTGGCGTGTGAGACAGCTGGAGCTCCCGCGCCAGGTCATCAACGATCAGTTGCTGACCCGGCTGCGCCGCACCGGTTCGAATGCGGTCGCGGATATCCGACAAGGCGAGGCCGAAGGGGTCGCGGCTGCGCACAGTTCAGACTCCCAATGATCATTACCAACGCCATGATTAGCGCGCGTACTCGCGCGGAGCGCGCAAAAACGTACACCTCCCCGCTAAATAACGATGAAATGCGAATATCTGCGCGACCGTGCGCAACTTTGTTGCCATGGCTCGCTATACATTTGCCCAGCGACTGGATTTTACGGACGGGTGTCGCTTTTTCAGTGTCGGCGCCGGTCGGCGGCGGTTACAGACTTGCCGCCGGACGAACCTCTTCGCACGCACGGGTACCGTGCGCTCCGGCCCACAACGCTTCGCCCGATCCGACGTCAACCGATGCCCGCTGCCAGGTCCAAGAATACGACCTTGTCGGAGACCCTCAAGCTGGTGCGCCAGCGCCGGGGCCTATCGGCGAGCGACGTCGCCCAGCGCATGGGGATGCCCCTGCGCACCTACCACCATTTTGAAGGGGGCTACGCCCAGCTGGATGTCGAACGCATCCGGCGCTTTGCGGACGCCACCGACAGCGATCCCCATGCGATCCTGACGGCCGTGCTGCTCGGCGCGCCGGCCTTCGCAGCGCGGACCATGGATAACAAGATGATGAGCGTGCTCATCGCCGGCGCCCAGCGCTTTGACGAGCGGCTCGGCGACGATATCGCCAGGATCGAGGTTGCGCGCTTCATCGCCGCCGCGCGCCGCATGTTCGACGACCTGGAGGCCGAATTGTCCCGCAGCGACCAGGACGCGCGCAACTGGCTGAGAAAGGGACCGGTCGACTGAGCCCCGGCGCGATCGCACCATCATGGTCACCGCGCGCCGCCGCAGGTGTTGTCGAACGCCATTCGAAGGCGACACCCAAGCGATCATCAAGCTGGCGCACCGTCGCCGCCCCAACCAGCCCGAACCGTCGCGTCACCATGGACCAGCCGTCGATCTATTTTCCCGAGGTCAATGAACGCCAGGGAGAGTTCCACCGGCGGCTGTTTCTGGTCGGCGGCGCGACCGGTGCGGGCCTGCTCGCCCTCACCGGCAGGCTGGGCTACCTGCAGTTGGTCAAGACGCAGCACTACAATGCGCTGGCGCAGAGCAATCAGTTCAATTTCCAGCTCGTAACGCCGCCGCGAGGACGCATTCTCGATCGCGGCGGCGTTGTGCTGGCGACCAATCGCGCGAACTACCGGCTCATGCTGAGCCGACAGCCGGAAGTCGATTTTCGACCTGTCCTCGACAACCTCGCAGCCTTGGTCAATCTCGACCCCGTCCGGTGCGAGCGCCTGGCCAAGGAGCTGAAGGCCGCGCCGATCGGCCGCCCGGTCTCGATCAGCGAGGACCTGACCTGGGAACAGTTTTCCGGCGTCAACATCCGCTACCCCGAGCTCCCGGGGGTCACCGCCGACATGGGAGAGGTGCGGGTCTATCCCTATCCTGGGGCCTTCGCGCACATCATCGGCTACGTGGCGAAGATCTCCGATCGAGATCTGGCGGCGGCAAAGGCCGATCCCGACCAGCAGCTGTTGCACAACCCCGCGTTCCGGATCGGCAAGCAGGGCGTGGAGAAGGCCCTCGACCGCAGGCTTCGCGGCCGCCCAGGCGCCAAGAAGGTCGAGGTCGACGCCCGAGGCCGCGTCATTAAAGAAGATCCGACCGGCAATATTCCAGCTCAGCCGGGCGCGGAGGTTCGCCTGACTCTGGACGCCGATGTCCAGACCCGCGCGCTGGAGGTCATGGGCGAGGAGAGCGGCGCGATCGTCGTCATGGACTGCGTGAGTGGTGACCTCCTTTGCATGGTCTCGACGCCCTCCTTCGATGCCAATCGCTTCGTCAAGGGCGCCAGCGGCTCTGAGTATCGCGCCCTGGCGGACTATGAACGCAAGCCGTTGCTCGACAAGGTCATGAGCGGCACCTACCCGCCGGGCTCGACCTTCAAACCTACAGTCGGGCTCGCAGCCCTTGAGGCGGGCGTGGATCCTTCAGAACGCATCGTCTGCACGGGTGGTTGGTCCTTCGGCGGGCGCGTCTGGCACTGCCATAAGAAGGGCGGTCATGGCTCTCAGAACCTACACGAGGCGATCAAGAACTCCTGCGACGTCTACTTCTACCAGATGGCGCTGCGCATCGGTCCCGACCCGATCTCGCGGACGGCCAGCGCCCTGGGATTTGGGCATACCTTCGACATCGGCACTCCAGGCCAGCGCGCGGGCATCGTCGGATCGAGGGCCTGGAAGCAGAAGGCGGTCCGACGAGATCCGACGTGGCATCCTGGCGACTCGGTCTCGTTCGGAATTGGCCAGGGCTATATCAACGTCAATCCACTGCAGTTGGCGGTGATGACGGCGCGGCTGGCCAACGCCCGCCGGGCCGTGACGCCGCGGCTGATCCAGACGATCGATGGGGTGGAGCAGCCGCACGGCGACGCGGTTGAGGACCTGCCGTTCCGTCAGGAAAACCTGCAGATCGTGCGCGCCGGAATGGCGGCCGTCGCCAATGACCCCACCGGCGGCGCCTACAAGCAGAGCCAGCTTGGCCTGGGCGACATCAAGATGGCCGGAAAGACCGGCACGGCGCAGGTCCGCGCCTACGCCGCCGGCGCTTCGCGTAGCAACGCCGGCGTGCCGTGGCGCTTGAAGGACCACAACCTCTTCGTGGCCTTCGCCCCGTACGATGCGCCGCGCTATGCCTTATCTGTGCTGGTGGAGCATGGCGGTTCGTTCGGCTCGCTCGCCGCTGCTCCCCGCGCACGCGAGGTGATGCGGGTCGCTCTCCTCAAGGACCCCGAGGTCCGCAAGCGCATCGAGCAGCTACCGCCTACCGGGCCTGAGGCGGAGGTGACATCCAGTGAGCAAGCTAGCGACGCCCCAGGCCCTCTCGGCCAGGCCCTGATATCGGGATAATCAGGGGGAGTCCCGCCCTGATCGTCCCGTACTGGCATGGGATCAATGCTGGCGCTTGTGCCCCCAGATGCTGGTCTTGTCGTGGCGAACGACGCGCCAGTCGTCGTTGATCCGCGTTGATCTCCGCGCGTCCTGAAAAATTGATATTTCGTCCCAAATTCACAGTCTGGCCCAAGGCCCACGGGCCGGCCGTTTCGCCTGTCCACGCAGCTTGAACCCCAAAGCGATAGGGCTCCTACCCCATTGAAATGTTATCGGCCGCGCAGCATTTTTGAGCAATGGGCGATGTTGCATTGGACAGCGTAGCTGGCAGCGCGGCGTCAGGCGTGACGCTCCCTCGCGAGTTCGTGGAGGGCCTCAGCGAGTGCTTTCTTCACTTCGACGCTGAGTGGGTGTGCATCGATTGCAATCTGGCCGCCGTGCATTTTCTGCAGCGACAGCGCGCACGGATCTTGGGCCGCGCGCTTTGGAGATTCCCCCGGATTTCGCCGCATAGCGCCTTCGGCGTCGTTTGTCGGCGCGTGAGGGAAACCGGCCGCCCAGAGGAGGCCGAAACCACCTTTCCCCGCCGCGGGCAGTCGCGCCTCCTGCTTGTCCAGGTCTTTCCATTGAATGGCGGCGTCGGGAGCGTATGGCGCGACATTACCGAAGCGCGCGACGCCGAACGCCGACTTGCTGAGAGCGAACTGCGCTTCCGCAGCTTGGCCGACGACATGCCCGCCGCCGCGTGGATCAGTCGCGCGGGTGGAGGACTGACCTTCATCAACCAGGCGATGATCGACACGCTGGGACGAAGCCGCGAGGCGCTGCTTGGGGAGGGTTGGCTGGGGTCCGTCGACGACGCGGACCGTGACCGCCTCTTGGACGCCATGCGCGAGGCGCGCGAAGCCGCCAGTCCGTTCGAGTATGAAGGCCGCTTCCGCCACGCTGATGGCGGCCTGCGCATTGTCCAACTCCACGGCCACCCTCGGTTCGACGGCAACCTGTTCACGGGCCATATCGGCATGGCGCAGGACGTCACGGCCCAGCGTGAGTTCGAGCGCCGACAGGCGCTGCTGATTGGAGAATTGAACCATCGGGTGAAGAACACCCTGGCCACGGTCCAATCTCTGGTGCGCCAGACGCTCAAGGAGTTGGACGCTGAACGGGAGGCGATCACCGCGCGCCTCATGGCCCTCTCTGCAGCTCACGACGTGCTCACGCGCGAGGCCTGGGAAGGCGCCTATCTCATCGATGTCGTCACGACCGCAGTGGAGCCTTACGCCGACACCAGCCGCCGTGACCTGCAAGGCCCTGACATCTGGGTGCCGACCGGCACCACCGTGGCGCTATCGATGGCTCTGCACGAGCTTGCGACGAACGCCACAAAACATGGGGCCCTCTCATCACCGCAGGGACGCATTCAGGTTCAATGGACGGCCGAGGACGGCCAAGGCGCCCTGGTGGAGTGGCGTGAGACCGGTGGTCCGCCAGTCGCCCCGCCCACCCGCGCCGGTTTCGGATCAAGACTGCTTGGCCGCGGCCTCGCCGGAGAACTGGGCGCTCCGGCCGAACTCGACTTCCGGCCCGAAGGACTCGTCTGCCGGCTTAGAGTTCCAACTACTTGGTCAGGACCGAAGGCCGCCCAGTAACCGTCTGATGCTCGACCGCTCGGATCGATGTCGCGCCTTGCAGGAACCCCACGCAGGCCGCGATTGACGTCGCCAAGTCGCGCTATGCGAAAGCTTCCGCCGCCTCGACAGACGAGATCGCAAAAATGACGCCCCCGTCACGATAGAACTTGTCGAACGCTGTTCCAGGAGCGACATATTTCGAAAAGGGCTCCGAAGAAGCCCTCAAGATAGGGAGCACTGTCATGAGCGAGAGCGCCATTTCGTCCGCGCCCGTTACCAAAGACCCGCGCGGCGAGGTCTATTCCCAGCCCATCGAAAGCCTCAACGTCGCGCAATCGGCGCTCTTCCAGGACGACGCGATGTGGCCCTACTTCGACCGCTTGCGGGCTGAGGATCCCGTCCACTGGACGCCGGCCAGCGACTTCGAACCCCATTGGGCGATCACCCGCTACAACGACATCATGGAGGTCGACACCAACCACGCGGTGTTCTCCTCCGAAGGCGGCATCAGCCTCGGCCCCAGCGAAGAGATGATCGCCAAACTGGTGGCCAGCGGCGCCCAGATGACCGGCGGTCCGTTCGGCGGTCCCACCGGCGGTCCGAACATGTTCATCGCCATGGACCCGCCCAAGCACGACGTGCAGCGCAAGACCGTCAGCCCGGCCGTCTCGCCTCACAATCTGTTGGTGATGGAGCCGCTTATCCGCGAGCGCGCAGGGGCGATCCTCGACAGCCTGCCGATCGGCGAGCCCTTCGACTGGGTCGACAAGGTCTCGATGGAATTGACGGCGATGACGCTGGCCACCCTGTTCGGCATGCCGCAGGAAGATCGCCGCAAGCTGACGCGCTGGTCCGACACGGTGATGTCGCGTCCCGGCGACGGCATCATCGACAGCTGGGAGGAAAAGCGGGCCGAGATGCTCGCCTATGCCACCTACTTCATGAACCTGTGGGCCGAGCGGAAGGCCAATCCCATGGAAGGCGACATGGTCTCCATGCTCGCCCATGGCGAAGCCACCAAGGACATGGACCAGTTCGAGTACCTCGGGAACATCATCCTGCTGACGATCGGCGGCAACGACACCACCCGCAACACCATCTCCGGCTCGGTCTACGCCCTCAACAAGTTCCCGGACCAGTACGACAAGCTGCGCGCCAATCCGGAGCTGATCCCGTCGATGGTCTCCGAAACCATCCGCTGGCAGACCCCGCTCGCCCACATGAAGCGGGTGGCGACCCAGGACTACGAGCTGGGCGGCAAGACCATCAGGAAGGGCGACAACGTCGTCATGTGGTACGTCTCGGGCAACCGCGACGACACGGTGATCGCCAACCCGAACGACTACATCATCGACCGCGAGCGGCCCCGCCAGCACCTGTCCTTCGGATTCGGCATCCACCGCTGCGTGGGCAACCGCTTGGCCGAGTTGCAGTTGAAGATCATCTGGGAAGAAATCATCAAGCGCTTCCCCGACATCAAAGTGCTCGAAGAGCCCCAGCGCGTCCCCTCGACGTTCGTGAAGGGCTACATGGAAATGCAGGTGATCATCCCCACGCGGCAATAGAAGGCCCACGAAGGATACGATCACAGCATGGCTAAGACTGAGGGCGCTTGAGGCTCGTCTGGTCCTGGCTCAGCTGTGGACGCTCGTTTGTATCGTCGTCATTGGCGCGGCGAGTGCGACTCAGGGCTAAAGTCCGAACAGATAGGCCAGCGGTTTTGAGAGGTAGAAATTCGCCACCCTCGTTGAAGCTACGGCTGTCGGCATTGCACCCGGCACAGCCAGACGAGCGACCACGCGGGCTCGCGCTTGGCTGAGCAGGACCTCTAGGAAACCGCCCCGGAGGCGGTCCCTTTGGCCGAACACACCTCGCGAACACAACCTCGCAGCCAGCGATGAGCTGGGTCCGCGTCCAAGCGAGGATGCCAAAGCATCGCGACGGTGAATGGCTGGGAGTCTACGGGAATGGGAAAACTAAACATCCCCTCGCGCAGGGACTCGCTATGACGCTCTGGGACCGTCGCCACTAGGTCTGACGTGCGGGCCAGGGACAAGGCGACGGCGAAGCCGCCTACGACGCTCGCCACCTGGCGTGTGAGATCCTCGGGCAGGAAAGGCCGATCCACGGCGTCCGCCTCAACGCCGCTCCGCGAGACAATGACGTGACGCGCTCCTTCATATTGCTTCGCCGTGACCCTTCCTCTCGCAAGCGGGTGCCCAGCCCGCACAACGCCGATTAAATGGTCGAGGAACAGCGCCTGGGTGCGCAGCTCCGGGCCAAGCGCCGCGTCGACGACGCCCGTTTCGAGGTCGACCCGACCTTCGCGCAGCGGCGCGCTGTCCTTGTCGGGCTTCTGCAGGAAGTTGAGGCGGACATTCGGAGCTTCCGCGCTCACCTTGGCGATCAGGCGGGGGCCGAAACACTCCACGAAACCGTCACTGGTCCGCAGCGTGAAGGTCCGCGCCAAGGTGGCTATATCGAGGCTCTCCATCGGCCGAAGCAGTGCTGCGGCCTCCTCCACGATCTGACCGACGCGCGGCTGTAGCGCGATCGCGCGCGGCGTTGGCACAAGGCCACGCCCGGCCCTGACGAGGAGCGGGTCGCCAGTCGCCTCTCGCAGTCGCGCAAGCGTACGGCTCATCGCCGACGCACTGAGCCGCAGCCGGCGCGCTGCAGCTGCAACGCTGCCCTCCGTCAGGAGCACGTCGAGTGCGAAGAGCAGATTCAGGTCGGGCGTCGACATGGCGGCTCCGATTAGGACCTCACATATATAGCGTCAGACGCACTATTGGAGTGCAATCGCTGCGCGTTCCGCCATGCGTTGGAGACCCGTACGCTTCATCCGTCAACCGCGAAGGATGAAGTCATGCCAACCAATTCTCTTGAGACATTCGTCGAGCAGGTGCGATCCGCCTGGGGTCCGCTGACCACGGAGCTGGTCACGGAGTGTCAATGCTACCTGACCGAGCTCCTGAAGACCCCCGCATCCGAGACTTGGCTCGCCGAGCTGCATCGGACGGCGCCCGCCAATCAGGAGCTCTACCGCGATCCCGAACATGGCTTTGTGTTGCTGGCGCACACCGAGCACGCCGGTCTCTACCGCGCCCCGCATGACCACGGCCGCGGGTGGGTGATCTACGCCATTCAGGAGGGCGAGATCGAAATGCGGACCTATGCGCCGGCGGAGGATCCGAGCGGATCGATCCGACTGGTTCAGCGCAACAGCACCGCCGTTCGAAGCGGCCAAGTGCAAGTCTACCTTCCCGGAGACGTCCACGACACGCGATGCCGCTCGCAATCGGCCCTCCTCTTCAGGTTCACGGACCGAGACCTGCGGGTTGAGGATCGCGTCGAGCGCAGGCTGACCCGCTATGTCGAGCAGAGCGGCGTCTGGACGCCGGCCGCAAGATGACCGCGCTCGCGCCGACTGCCGCGCCCCGCGCGCAGCTCTCCGCCCTGCGCTCCGGCGTCACCATCATCGGCGTTCTGGCGGCCATGGCGTTGGTCGTTCTGGATGCTGGGATCGCCAATGTCGCCCTACCGAGCCTCGGCCGCGCCCTCGATGTTTCACCCGCAAAGTCCGTGCTGGTCATCACCGCCTACCAGGCGGGCCTCGTCATTGCGCTCCTGCCGTGCGGCGCGTTCGGAGAACGGTTCGGCTTTCGCAGAGTGTTCACGCTCGGCGTCGCGACCTTCGCCGCAGCCTCGGTGTTCTGCGCGGCCGCGCCGTCTCTGGAGTGGCTAGTGGCGGCCCGGTTGCTTCAGGGGATCGGCGGCGCCGCGGTGATGGCGCTAGGCGTCGCACTGCTGCGCCTCGCCGTCCCCGGCAGCCACCTTGGCGCGGCGATCGGATGGAATGCGCTGACCGTCGCCATCGCTTCGGCCGCGGCGCCAGGTCTCGGTGCCGCCATCCTCGCCCAAGCAAGCTGGCCCTGGCTGTTTACAGCGCCGCTCCCCCTGGCGATCGTGGCGGCCGCGGCGACACGCGCGATGCCAGCATCGCCAGGGCGGTCCACGACGTTGGACCCCATGAGCATCACCTTGAACGCAGGCATGTTCGGGCTACTCATCCTGTCCACTGAGATGGCCGCCGGCGCACCGTTCCTGGCCGCCTCGTCCTTGACCTTGTCTGTCGTCTGCCTTTCGCTGCTCGTCCGGCGGGAGGCGAAGAAGCGCGCTCCCATGTTCCCGCTGGATCTGCTGCGCGCCAGACCATTCCGGACGTCCGTCTTCGCGTCCGTCAGCTGTTTCGCCGCGCAGTCTGCAGGGCTCCTGGCGCTGCCATTCTACCTGCAGCACGAATTGCAGCTCACGCCGGTCACGACCGGGCTCTACCTTACGCCCTGGCCGCTGAGCGTTGCGGCGACTGCGGTGGTCGCTGGTCGCCTCGCCGATCGTGTGTCAACCAGCACGCTGTGCGTCATCGGCGGCTTGGGCCTCTCCGTGGGGCTGGTGGGCACCGCCGCCAGCGCCATTCTTCACGAGCCCTCAGCGCTCATTGCCTCGATTGTGCTCTGCGGAGTTGGTTTCGGGCTGTTCCAGACGCCGAACAATCGGAACATGTTCCTGTCCGCGCCCTCTCACCGCAGCGGAGCGGCGGGGGGCATGCAGGGCACCGCCCGGGTCATCGGCCAGATCACTGGAGCCCTCATCATGACCTTGCTCTTCAGCCTGACGTCCGGCGCCGACGCGCCGAAACTGGGGCTCGCCATAGCTGCGTCGTTCGCGCTGACGGCAGGACTTCTCAGCTTTGATCACGCAGGCAAGTCGAGGTAGCTGCCTCCTGGCAAAGCCCCGGCCAAGGTTTACAGCCACTCCGAGAGACTAGAGGATTCCATCCGCAGACATCGAAGCGATGTTCGTCGGCGAATTGCGCGCCCGCGGCAGTGTGGGCACTACGATCCATTGCGGCGCGCTGGTCTGGCAGGGGTAGGCGGGCCTTCTGCAATCACCGCCTAAGCTCGTCGGGTTCGAATAGCATAGATGTCCGCTAGTGCTGCAGCTGCCTCGATCAGCTGTGACCGCTTGTTCGCACTGACATTGAGACGACCGACTACTCCAAGGAAGTCGTCTCGGCGGCGCTCATTTGCCGCTGCGAACGCGAGTGCATTATCCTTCAGAGCGAAAGTCCGCGCAGACAGGCCCGCGGTTTTCGCAAGGTTCAGGCCGCCCTTCGCAAATGCGACTACGGAGCCCACGCCAGGTATAGCCTGCACTAGGTCGAGCCCGAGATCGGTTCCCGCGCGTAGCGCGTCGCCACCAACTAAGTCGAGTTCCCGTGGACGGTACTGGCCCAGCTCGCCATCAAGGTAGTCCTGAAAGGAGGCAGCTATTTCCCGGCTGACTGCGGCCACGCTGCTGAAATCGATGGCTTCCATGGTTGCCAGCGCGTCAGTGCTCGTGGCCGCCAACACGGCCGTCTCAAGGAGCTCATCATATTTGGCCTGAAAGCCTGTTTGACGGAGGGCCGCACTTATCCGGTGAATGTCTTGGAAGCTCAACGCATCGATCACAGCCGCGGGAGCAAGAACGCATTGAATGAGCTCAAGCGCGTGGCCAAGGAAAGCTCGCAAGAAAATCGCTTCTTCAGATAGCGATTGGGCCGAGCTATCCCGGTTCGCAAGGACGAGGCTTTCGGCCTTGAAATTCGACATCGGGCTTAGGTCGGTTCCCGTTTCGCAGTTTACGACCGTTGTACCGACCAAGTGGTATGTGGCCTGGCAAAACGCATCCACACGGTCGCGAATATCGCCAGGTAGCTCCGCCACGAACTCTTGCAAATAGCGGTCGCGCGCCATTTCCAGGTCAGAGAAACTGCTAATCAGTTTTTTGCGCCACTCAGCGCCATCCCGCGCGCTCAGAAGAAACGTCACAATAGCTGACTCATCGACTGAAAGTCCGTCAATGAGACGTTGTCTAAACCGCTCGCCGACGTCAGCGATTTCCCAGGGCATCACCTGAGAGACATGCCGCTCGAGGTAGTGGAGGTGATCGGCCAATTCCGCCTCACCAAGGCCGACCGCCATGTAGCTCGGCAGGTTTTCCCTCGGCGGCACCTTGAACGTCGCGTCACCGACACGGAATGCTGGGAGAAGTCCTTCGCCAGCCAAGACGTCGGGGTGGCGCGCCACCAGGGCCACGCCCAGTGGGTCCATCAGGTGGCTGCTGTTGAGAACCACCATACCCTTCGTGAGGATTTTGATCTTAAGGGCGCGAGCGGCGTCGCGGACTGAACCTTCTACATCGGTGTTGGCTAGATGATTGGTCAGCAAGTCTGTGGAATAGACTCTCGGTCCGCGGAGCGAGGCCGCTGCAACTGCCTTTCTGCCCTTCAGGAAATCAGACGTCACGCGTTGCTCCTGGGGAGCGCGAACGCTAGATCGGCGCAGTGTCCAACACCCTCCGCGCGCTCACGCCAAACGCGCATACACGGCTTCCATGATCTCTTCGGCGAGCGCCTCGCCCAGCCTCTCGGTGAGTATCAGGCGCACGATAGCGAGTTCCGGACTTTCCGGCTCGTCATCGTCAGCATCGTCGGGCTCGTCCGTTCCGGTCCAAGGTCGGCCTGGCGTGTCGGCGTCATCCTCACCAGATGGAGGTGCGCCATCCTGCGGAGGTTCTGGCGGCGTAGACGGAGGCGCCTCCGCCTTGGCCGCCTCCTTCATGGCCTCCCGGATTTCCTTAATGGCCGCGATCAGCTGAGCGGCCTCCTTAGCGTCCGCGCCCTTCTTCACCGCCTTTTCGATCGCCTCAAGCTGGGCGGCGAGTTCCGCATCCACCGCCCTGCGGGTCGCCTCATCCAAGGTCGAGCCACGGGCCTTCAAAGCGTCGCGCTGCTCGGAGACGGCCTTGGAGGGCTTGTTGAGCAGATTGCGTTTGGTCGAAGAAGAGCGGATTAGCTTGGCGATCGTCTGAGTGACGCCTGCGACGTCCGCCTGGATCTGACGCCACGCCGCATTATCTTCGAACCCGTCGCGCCGGGCGTTCGGAACTACGCCCGGATTGGTGATGAATATCTCGCCCACGGTCCAGCGTTGGTGGATGCGATCGGTCGCCCGCGTATCGCGGCCGTCCTTTCGCGCCCCAGCGATGTTCTCGACGACGGAGTTGTCTCCAATCTGGATATTCTTCTGCCGGAAGCGCAGGCTCATCACGTTCACGTCCGGGATGGCGCCTGGGAAGTTCGAGACACCGAACCAGCCAAACCATCCGTGAGCGGGGCTGCCGATCATCTCGATGCGGCTGAGCACCGAGGGATCGCGCCGCGTGCCGTCCGCAGGCGCAGGGTAGCTCTTCTGGTAAAGCTTCGTGATCCTCGTGCGATCCTTGCGCGTCTTCAGCTCCACCTCGACGACCGGCAGCTTGTGGCCAAGACCGGCTGCATAGGAGCGAATCTGCTCGGCGAAGGGGAACTGCGCCGAATAGTCGGTGGGCGCGTACTGGCCGAGGTAAGGCTGCAGCTTCTCGCGGTCTGCAAACTCGATGCCGGCTTCGACGAGCCCTAGCATCTCGACTTCGGTGTAGTGCTTGTGGGTGGGCGCGGCGACCGTCGCAGCGGTGACGCATTCCTGGATCACCTCAGACACGCCGCGAACTGCGGCCCCTGGCGCCATGAACGCGCGGATTTTCGCGCAGTCGAAGGTGATAATGGTGGCCTCAACCTCGCCCTGCGCCTTCGTCGTGAACTTCAGCGTCGTGCAGTAGGCGATGCCGGCAAGCCGACCGATCCCCCGGAACCCCGCATGGCGCTGTGGCCGTTTGCGTGATGCGCCTAGCGAAACGAAGCGTTCGACAGCCTCGGCCAGGGGTGCGCCGGCCCCATTGTCGTGGATGCTTATGTTCTGGCGCGCGCCCGATCCGGTGACGCTCACCGTAATCTTGCCCTCGTCGGCCGCGATCAAATCGGCTGCGACCGCCTCATTGATCGCGTCGAACCCGTTCTGCACGTACTCGCGCAGGCAATGAAGCGGGCTCTCGTACATGCCCGTCGTCAAGGTTTCGAGGAAGAACGAGCCGACCTGAATCTGGCTCGGCAGGGGCACACTTGTCATGTCGGTCTCATCGCAGGTCGACGCCGCTGAACGGGCCCCAAAGGATGAAACCCAGGGTCGGCGCGATCAGGAAGCGGGGCGAGGTCTGGTCGGTCGTGAGGAACGACCGCGGCACACAGAATTCCACCGCGATGCGGTCAAGCAGCTGGTCGAGCGTGATCTCCTCGCCGAGGGTACCCAGCCGCCGGGATGTCGGCGCCGTCTCGTCTAGCAGCTCGGCCGCGCCCGACATGACCCCACGGAGCGTCGGCTCGCCGCCAGCTTCACGCTCGACGAGAAGCTCCAGCGGGATGGCGTCGATGTCATCCGTCGGCAACGCCAGATAGGCTTGCCGCTGAGGTGCAAGCCGGCTGAGTATGGCGACATAGGCCGGGTGCAGGACCTGATCGTTGCGCAGCCGGAAGAGCGCTTCGGTCACCAGCGGATCGGCCAGTGGTTTGCGCAGCTCCGCCGTCGCCGACAGGTAGACCCCGGCGAGCGCCCCGATTAACAGGTGACGCCGAAGGTCGGCGGGAGCGGCCTGGTCGGCCAGGACATCTACGAGGAAATCGGAGGGCTCGCGGGCTCCCGCAACGGCGGCCCGCGCCAGGACGCGGCCCAAATGGATCTGTTGCGCTCGCGTCGTCGTCGTCTGCAGCGTTTCAGAGAGCAAGGCGACGGCATCGTTCTGAACGCGGAAATCCGGAACGGCGAGCGCCATCATTACTTGGTCGAGGGC
>JAEXKM010000032.1 GCA_023445705.1 Pseudomonadota bacterium | reverse complement strand
GTCTGAAGCTGGCTGGCCTGGTATCCGGTCAGGGCCAGGATGTCTTCCGACCACTCGATGCGGTCGGTCTCGGGCTCATAGCTCCAGGCGCCGATGCCGGCCGCTTGGCACAGCATGCGGCGGGTGCGCTCGGCCTCCGCCAGGCGCATTTCGCCCTCGCTGTCGTGCTGGCCGGTCGTGATCATCCGTCCCCCTCACGGCGGCAATCTAGCCGCAAGGGGGTAAACGAACGCTTTAGTTGCGCGACTGTCGCAATGGTTGCAGATCCGGGTTGTCTAGAACGCGTTCTCGCCGGTGATGGCGCGACCCAGGATCAGCGCGTGCACGTCGTGGGCACCTTCATAGGTGTTCACCGTCTCCAGGTTCGCGGCGTGGCGCATCACGTGATAGTCGCCGCTGATGCCGTTGCCGCCGTGGATGTCGCGGGCCTCGCGGGCGATGGCCAGGGCCTTCCCGCAGTTGTTGCGCTTCATCATGCTGATGGCTTCCGGCACCCACGCGCCTTCGTCCAGCATCCGGCCGAGGGCCAGGGCGCCTTCGAAGCCGAGGGCGATCTCGGTCTGCATGTCGGCCAGCTTTTTCTGCACCAATTGACGCGCGGCCAGCGGGCGGCCGAACACCTTCCGGGTCATGGTGTACTCGCGGCTGGCGTGCAGGCAGAACTCGGCCGCGCCCATGGCGCCCCAGGCGATGCCGTAGCGGGCTTTGTTCAGGCACGAGAACGGGCCGCGCAGGCCGCTCACGTTCGGCAGCATGTGGTCTTCCGGCACGAACACGTCCGACAGCGAAATCTCGCCGGTGATCGAGGAGCGCAGCGAGAGCTTGTTGAGGATCTTCGGGGTTTCCAGGCCCTTGGAGCCGCGGTCGACCAGGAAGCCGCGGATCACGCCGTCGAGCTTGGCCCAGACCAGGCAGACGTCGCTGATCGGGGCGTTGGTGATCCACATCTTCGAGCCGTTGAGCACGTAGCCGCCGTCGACCTTCTTGGCGACGGTGCGCATCGAGGCGGGGTCAGAGCCGCCGTCGGCCTCGGTCAGGCCGAAACAGCCGACGATCTCGCCCTTGGCCATGCCGGGCAGATACTTGCGCTTCTGCTCTTCCGAACCGAAGGCGTAGATCGGGTACATGACCAGCGAGGACTGCACGCTCATGGCCGAGCGGTAACCGCTGTCGACGGCTTCGATCTCGCGGGCGATCAGGCCGTAGGCCACGTGGTTCACGCCGGCGCCGCCGTATTCCTCGGGCAGCGTCGGGCCAAGGAAGCCCAGCGCGCCCATCTCGTTCATGATCTCACGGTCGAAGCGCTCTTCGGCGAAGGCCGAGACCACGCGGGGCAGCAGCTTCTCGCGGGCGTAGGCGCGGGCGCTTTCCCAGACCATCCGCTCGTCTTCCGAAAGGCGCGAGGCCAGATCGAGCGGATCTTCCCAGTTGAAGGTCTTGGGTTGGTCGCCGGTGTCGAGGGCCATGGCACGCTTCTCCGAAGGTTGGACGCGCGCCTTATGCCGCCATTTCGCGACCAGGGCAAAAGCTGAGGGGGCGCCTACAACTCAGCCCACATCCGCAACAAGTTATGGTAGGCACCGGTCAGCGATACGAGCTCCGGCGCGCCTGCGCCGACCTTTCCGGCCAGTTGCTGGATGGCGATGTCCATCTGGAACAGCAGGGCGCGGCGGGCGTCCTCGCGCACCATGCTCTGGATCCAGAAGAAGCTGGAGACCCGCGCCCCGCGCGTGACCGGCGTCACCTGATGCAGGCTGTGGGCCGGGTAGAGGATCATGTCCCCGGCCGGCAGCTTCACCTCGTGGACGCCGTAGGTGTCCTCGACCAGCAGTTCGCCGCCGTCATAATCTTCCGGTTCGGTCAGGAAGACGGTCGCCGAGAGGTCGCTGCGGATGCGGACCTGGCCATCGCGGCTCTGGCGGACGGAATTGTCCACGTGCATGCCGAACATCTCGCCGCCCTCATAGCGGTTGAAGAGCGGCGGGAAGACGGTCTGGGGCAGGGCGGCGGTCACGAACAGCGGGCTGCGCGATAGGGCGTCGAGGATCGCTTCGCCGGCCGCCTTGGCGGCGGCCGAGCCCTCGGGGAGTTGCTGGTTGCGCTTGGCCAGGGCCGACTGCGTGCCCGAGGTGGCGTTCCCGTCGGTCCAGTCGGCCGCGTCGATCAGGCCGCGCACCTCGCGGACCTGCGCCTTGGTGAGCAGTTCGGGGATATGCAGCATCATGGCGAGGGGACCTCAGGCAAGCTGTCTGAAGCGATATTCGCATAACGCTCCAGCTTCATTGACATGCAGCATTCTTATTTGCGCGACCGGCTGCTCGGAAAATGAAAAGGCCCCGCCCATTGCTGGGACGGGGCCTGTAACGCCGTTTCCGGTGGGGATCAGAACCGGGCGTTGAGGGTCAGGATCGCCTGGCGGGCGGGGCCGTAATCGGCGTGGTGCACGCCGTTGGTCCGGGCGATGTAGTCCTTGTCGGTCACGTTCTGGACGTTGAGCTGGAGGTCGATCTTCTCGTTGATGCGGTAGGCCGCGTAGAGATCGAAGCGCCAGTAGGCCGGAGCGTAGATGCTGTTGGCGCCGCCGCCGGCGCCGCCCTGGTTGCCGCCGTACATCTTCGACACGTAGTTGGCGCCGCCGCCGATGCTGAAGGCGTCGGTCAGGTTGTAGGTCGTGAACATGCTGAAGGTGTGCTCAGGCGTGTTCGCGAGCTGGTCGCCGACGTTCACCGAGTTGTAGGCCCCCTGCTTCAGCTCGCTGTCCATGTAGGTGTAGCCGCCGAACACGCTCCACTGCGGGAGAACCTGGCCGGTCACGCCGATTTCGACGCCCTGGACCTGGACCTCGCCCACCTGGGCGTAGGTGTCGACGTCGACCAGCACCTGGGCGTTTTCGCGCTTCATGTGGAAGAGCGCCGCCGAGGTGGAGAGCCGCGAGTTGAAGAACGCCCACTTCACGCCGATTTCGGCCGAGGTGACTTCTTCCGGGTCCAGCAGGGCGTTGGACAGGTTGCCGCTGCCGCCGCCGGTTCCGGTGTTCTGGTCGCCGCCCGAAATGGTCGGCGGGGTCGAGGAGGTGCCGTACGAGGCGTAGATGCTGCCGTTCTCGACCGGCTTGTAGACCAGGCCCACCTGATAGTTGGTGAAGCTCCAGTCGCCGTCGCGCGGGGTGATGGTCGTGCCGGTGATCACGCCTTGGGCGCTGGTGGCGGTGACGTCGCGGCCCTTCACCGAATACTCGTCGTGGCGGATGCCGAGGTTCAGCAGCCACTTGTCGCCGAACGAGATGGTGTCGAACGCGTAGACGCCCACCGTCTCGGTGTAGTTCACCGACGGGTCGGGACGGTTGATGACGCCCTGCCAGGGATCGCTGGGGTTCGGCGCATAGACACGGGTGCAGTCGCCGACGCCGGCGGTCGTCACATTGTTGGTGAAGCCGGCGGGGCAGGCCGAGCCGGAGGT
>JAEXKM010000398.1 GCA_023445705.1 Pseudomonadota bacterium | reverse complement strand
ACGACCAGGGGCGCACCGAGTATCGCGAAGAGGTCGAGGCTGCGATCGCCGCGGCCGGGCTGAGCGATCAGATCCGGCTGGTCGGCCATTGCGACGACATGCCGGCGGCCTACCAGATTTGCGACATCGCCATGCTGCCCAGCACTAAGCCCGAGGCCTTCGGGCGCACCGCGGTGGAGCCGCAGGTGATGGGCAAGCCGGTGCTGGCCTCCGACCACGGGGGAACCACCGAGACGGTCGTCAACGGCGAGACCGGCTGGCTGGTGAAGGTGGACGATCCCGAGGCTTGGGCCGTCGCCATGACCAAGGCGGTGGAGATGGGCCCCGCGCGGCTGGCCGCCATGGGCCAGGCCGCCGCCAACCGGGCGCGTCGGCTCTATTCGGTGGACGCCATGTGCGAGGCGACCTTGGAGGCCTACGCCCAGGTGCTGGCCGCGCGCCGCGAAGGCCACCGCTGATGGCCAAGGAACCCCGCAAGATCCTGGTGATCAAATTGTCGGCGCTGGGCGACTTCGTCCTGGCCCTGGCGGCGATGAAGAAGATCCGACAGGTCCACAAGCGCGCGCACATCACGCTGCTGACCACCCCGCCGTTCGAATCGCTGGCCAAGGCCTGCCCCTATTTCAACGCGGTGGAGACCGACGGGCGCCCCAGCGGGCTCGGCGAGTGGCTGGCTCTGCGCAAGCGGCTGAAGGCGGCCAAGTACGACCGCGTCTACGACCTGCAGACCTCGGCGCAGTCGGCGCGGATCTTCCACATGCTCTCGCCGTTCCCGCCGGAGTGGTCGGGGATCGCAGCTGGCTGCTCGCTGCCGCACAAGAACCCCAACCGCAACCGCATGCACACGCTGGAGCGGCAAGCCGACCAGCTGAAATACGCCGGCATCTGGCCGGACGCGCCGACCGATCCCGGCACGGCGCCCGGTCCGGACCTGTCCTGGGTCCTCCCCAAGCCGCCGCAGACCCGGCCAGTGCCGGGCGGGGTCAAGCCCAAGCCCTATGCGCTGTTCATACCTGGCGGGTCCGCCCACCGGCTGGACAAGCGCTGGTCGGCCGAGCGGTACGGGCAACTCGGCAAGATCCTCTTCGACCGGGGCTATGACATCGTGATCATCGGCGGCCCGCAGGAGAGCGCCCTGGCCCGGCAGATCCAGCGCGAGGTGCCGCGAGCCCGCGACCTGACCGGACGCACCGACTTCGCCCGCATCGCGATCCTGGGCGCCAAGGCCTCGCTGGTGGTCGGCAACGACACCGGGCCGCTGCATCTGGCCGCGGCCACCGGCGCGCCGACGGTTGTGCTGTTCTCCAGCGCATCCGATCCGGAACTGGCCGCGCCGCGGGGCCAGGTGACGGTGCTTCGCGCCGGCAATCTGGCCGACCTGCCTGTGGCCGAGGTTCTACAGGCGGCGAATGCATTGCTTCCGCAGTCCTAGCCCCGCTTGATTGGGGACCTCGCCTTGGTCATATATGACGGACTGACCGGAGCCCCGCGCTGCCGGCCGCCTCCGTTACAACAGCTCTAGGAGCGAAAGCCTATTCGCCGCCCGATGCAGGCGCCGCCCGTCAAAGACGGACCGCGCATCAATGATGAGATCCGCGTCCCCAAGGTTCTGCTTATCGACCAACATGGCGAGAAGCAGGGCGTGATGCCGACTTCGGCCGCCATGGAGGCCGCTGAGGAAGCCGGCCTCGACCTGGTCGAGATCGTCCCCAATGCGGATCCGCCGGTCTGCAAGATCCTGGACTATGGCAAGTTCAAGTTCCAGGAACAGAAGAAGAAGAACGAGGCCCGCAAGCGCCAGAAGGTCGTCGAGATCAAGGAGATCAAACTCCGTCCGAACATCGACATTCACGACTACGACGTGAAGACCAAGGCGATGCACCGGTTCTTCGACGAAGGCGACAAGGTGAAGGTCACCCTGCGCTTCCGCGGTCGCGAACTGGCGCACCCGGAACTCGGCATGAAGCTGCTTCAGAAGGTCAAGGCCGACTTCGACGAAGTCGCCAAGGTCGAGTACGAGCCGCGCATGGAAGGCCGCCAGATGATCATGATCCTGGCTCCGCGCTAGGATTCATCTGATTGCAGATCGTGAAACGGCCGCCCCTCGGGGCGGCCGCTTTCATGTGGCCAGTATGCCACGGTCGGCGGCTGCCGGCGCGCCGAACAACCAAGCGTCAAGGTCGGACTTGCGGCGTAACGCGGGTAGACTTAACAGCGCTCACATGTCCGACACCGCGCCGCGCGGGAAGGCGCCGTCCCCGATGGCGGCGCCCTCTCTTATCGCCGTAATCTTCATCAACATGCTCGGCTTCGGGATCATCGTCCCGTTGCTGCCGTTCTACGCGAAGTCGTTCAACGCCCCGGCCTGGCAGATCGCCCTGATCTTCTCGGCCTATTCGGTCGGCGCCTTCTTCGGCGAGCCGTTCTGGGGCCGGCTTTCGGACAAGTACGGCCGCAAGCCGTTGCTGATCTCGACGATCACTGGCAACTGCCTGTGCTACCTGGCGCTGGCCTTCGCCCCGAACATCTGGGTGGCGTTCGTGATCCGCCTGATCGGCGGGCTGGCGGCCGGCAACGGCGCGGTCATCCAGGGCTATATCTCCGACGTCACGCCGCCGGAAAAGCGGGCGCGCCAGCTCTCCTATCAGGGCGCCGCCTGGAACGTCGGCCTGATCGTCGGCCCCTCCATCGGCGGCATCTTCGCCCACCCGAACGCCGGGCCGATCGGCTTCCAGGTGCCGCTGTTCATCGCCTCCGGCCTTGCCGCGCTCTGCGTGCTGGCGATCATCGTCTTCATCCGCGAGAGCCACACCCGCGAGGAAGCGATCACCCATCGCCCCAGCCGTTGGAGCGCCATCGGCGAGGCCGTCGGCCACCCGATCATCGGGCGGCTGATGCTGCTGACCTTCCTGGTCGGCTTCGCCTTCACCGGGATCGAGAGCACATTCGGCCTGTGGTCGCAGGCCAAGTTCGACTGGGGCCCGCGCGAGATCGGCATCGTCTTCGCCTTCACGGGGATCGCCGCCGCCCTCACCCAGACCTTCGTCACCGGACGCCTGTCAGAGCGCTACGGCGAAGGCAGAATGCTAGCGGTCGGTATGACGATGACGGCGATCGCCTCGGCCTCGCAGGTGTTCTCGACCAGCATGCCGATGGTCATCGCCCTGATGTGCTTGACCGCCATCGGACAGTCGGTGGCATGGCCCAATGTCGCGGCCATGATCTCGCAGACCGCCGATCCGCACCGGCAGGGCCAGATCCTGGGGCTCAACAACGCCACTAGCGCCCTGGCGCGGGTGGTGGGACCCTTCTGCGCCGGCCTCATCTTCCCGGTGGTTCTGGACGGCCCCTTCCTGATGGGCGCGCTGATGATGATTCCCACGATCATGCTCGCCCTGGCGGCCAGCCGCCGGGTTGTGGCGGCGCGCGCGCTGGCCAAGGCCGCTGCGGAAGCCGAAGCGGCTGTCGTCGACGCGCCAGCCGCGGCGCCGGCCCGCGCCAAGATACCGGCCGAGCCATGAC